>JAKLHL010000001.1 GCA_022710165.1 Bdellovibrionales bacterium
CGTTCGGGATCTTAGAGATAGATAGCAAGGTAAGGTCTAAGCGTATATTCTCAACTGAAATTAAAACAGGTTTCTGGTCTAGGAAAATACCAGAACTATGTCAGGGGATGGATGCCTTAAAGGCTATCCCATACATTGAAAGGATCGACCACGCTTCTCACAATCACTACTCCGTCTGCTATTCAATGTTGATAGAAAAAGCTATCAACTTTAAGCCGAGCGAGCATCTTTCAAGAATAAGAACACTTCTGTTAGAAAAAGAAAGGATCTACTCTCATCTACTATACCTAAACAGGATGTTCTTTCTGGCCAACAACCATGTGTTAAGCAACATCACCGAGCTAGCAATAAACAAGATGATAGAGGAGCTTGAAGAAATAAGCGGGCATAGGGCCTACGCAACACTGCACAGACCTTCAGGATTGAACCAATCATTCAGTATAGGGAATCTTACTTACTCCATGTCTGTTAACGACGAGATAAAACTTTATGTCATAAAAATAAAAGATCTGGTCAAAAAAAGCACATCAATAAGGTCCATGTATTCCTCCCTCGCCTGTATAAAGAGGACAAAAGAAGGTTTTACTGGGCCGTTTTCCTGGTATGTAAAAAATGGTTTCGACACCAGGACCACAGATCCGTACCTTGCTTATGGAGAGGACTGCATAAAGGGCATACTCGCCAACAAGAACATAGTTGAATCATTCTGTGCTTACGACAGGATAATGGCCATAATAGAGGACACGATATGTTCCTGCGAGATAATATCATCCATACTAAAGACAGTCATAGGTACTGAATTACCAAAGATAGAGAACCTGGACCAAATAAGCATCCCTAAGGGTGAGTTCCAATTCTCAATAGAAAGCCCGAGGGGCAAGTTAGGTATAACAGTTAACATGGGCGACAAGAACACACTAAAGTCGCTTAAAATAGAAACACCATCTGAAGCGAATAGAGGCACCCTCATCGAGGCTATCGAACACTCACCAGAAGAGCAGGTCCAAGAGGCTTTTGAAAGTCTTTACATCTCTGCCATGGAGATCGACAAATGAAGCCTTTGATATTTTTCATAACATTCTTGTTAACATGTCTTTTAGCTGACGCTGTTCATCACTTTTTCCTGACAAGGCTAGAAAGAAGAATAGGCTTGAGCGGTTCAATATTCAAAATGATGATAATGAACAGTCCTCTGTACCTGCAGCAAACATTATGCTTTCTGCTTATATTCACAAGCGTTTACATTTGGACCGATAACCCGCTGATAACAGCATCAGTAATAGCTATACTAAAAATATCTGACAACAAAGACAGTTATGGCTACAACATCACAAGCCTGGCATCTTTAGCATCGATCATGCTCTCGGTTTTGTTCCTCAACATATCCAGGTCCATCGAACACGACATGACAGTGGGCGTGCTAATATCTCTTTCTTTTATAATATATTCAGCGAGCTCATATCTCTTCTGTAAAAAAGAGCCCCAAATAAGACCGAACACTACCATCAAGCTTATCGCCCTGAACACGACCGGGCTAGTCGCATATTTCGGGATCAAGAACGTCTATGTTCTTATGCTCTTGGCCTTGATCCTGTTCAGCGGTCAAATAATAACAGGGTGGATCATACCAAGTGTCAACAGCTTCAAGAAAATGCAAGTAGGTTCTAATATCGTGATAATCTCATCGTTCAGCATAATACTCCTAACTTTAATATGGACTCTAATAACAAGGGGTGGCCTATAAATGATAGGTAATATAATTTCGTTGCTGTTAAGAAGACAAGACGTCACTGAGATGTACCCAAATGAAGTATCCAAACCTTTATTATCAAAAAGATCAAAAGGGTTCCTATCTGTAGACACATATAAATGCATCCTATGTGGCAAATGCTCAGAGACATGTCCGACCAGATCGATAAAAATAGACAAACACAACCTGGCCATAAAGATAAACTATGCGACATGCATGTCTTGCGGTTACTGTGTCGACATATGCCCAGAGTCAGCGATGGTGTTTTCAAAAGAATTCGAAGGAGCATCAAAAAGACAGGATGTCTTCACTTACACTTTTAACATAATAAATGTAGCCAACATAAAAAAGGAGCCCCAATGACATATATACTTCTTTCGATACTAGCAGTTGGGACACTTTGGTTCATTATAGCTGACTCTAAGGCATCGTTTTACACGACCATAGCCCTTATAGCAGCAACGTCACTTTACCTATACATGGAAAACAGCATAAACATAGCGATGATACTCATCATCAGTTTGTCTTATTTCTGTCTACTGTCCTATTCTAAACGCTCTAACTCCTCAAAAAATACATATAAGGAACTGCTTAAGTATCTACCTTTAGCGGCTATAATATCGTTGTATTTTTTACCTGCTGGACTTGAAAAGCTTGGATCAGGGACTTCATCAGACCGCACGACACTACTTCCATCCATACTGATATCGATAATCTCTATAATGATATGCTTTACAGGCATAATAACCTCATTAAAAAGAACAAGGGGCAACAGGGACTATGATTAATACACTCATACTAGCCATAGCCCTGATCATGCTTTTGTACTCGTCTGTTAAAAAGAATGTAATAAACAGATCAATAGGCACCATCATATCCTTATGCTTGATAGCCAGTTTAATATATACCAACAAGGAAGAGCTTATAGTCGTTATAATAAATATTATGTTCATGTTGATGCTTGTAACCTTAAGTCACAAAAACTATGGAGAAAAAGAGTAGTGATGAACATCAGTCTAATTGATTACATATTCATTATTTCTGGCCTCATATATGTATTGTTCATAATTATACAAAAAAGATTTAGAATATCCTCGCTTGTGGTGAGCATGCTTCCTTTGTCGCTTATATTTTTTAGATCTCGAGATATTTATTTCCCTATACTATCGTTAATATCCGTACTTCAGGCATTCTTTTTCATTAAGAAGCGTACTCCATCCACAGCCTCAAAATACTTCTTGTACAGCTTCTTGTTCCTTCTTTGCGGCAGTGCGGTAACCAGTTCCATCTATAAAGAGATGTTCATCATTATAATAGCCATTAAAGCTTTATTCAGCGATCAGACATTAGAGATCGATAATACAGATATCTTCCACTCTAACATGCTGATAACACTCTCGGCATTGCTAAACTTACAAGGCCCTAACAGCAAAGCCTTACACCTAATAGTACTCGGTATCATAGCCCTTGCATGTTTCAGGAGCATCTTCGACTCTAGATTAAAAGCTCCTATATATATTTCATCCATCTTCATCCTTCTTGCAACGACCCACCCAGTATATGCTGGATGTATATTCATATATGCGTTGATCTTTCATTCCATATCTGAGCCAAAAGACAGGACAGACCAAATATTGATTTTGACGGCATCATGCCTGCCTTTTTTAGATAACACACTGTTCCAGATCGTGACCCCTTTTATACACCTAAAATGGGTGCTCCCTTCTTTGGCGGTACTAACAGCAATATCGTTCTCTTTCTACATTGAGAATGTTGAAGTAAACAAGAGATATAAAATAAGGTTTGGGAAACTGTTTCTAGTCATTTTCCCGCTAATCGTGCTAAGCTCTTTTAACATAATATGGTCCCCGAACCTTCCTACCCTAAACATGCCGATACCGCTCATAGCATGCATCGTATTGATACTATTTAACGGCCTCTACTTAAAGGTCTCACAGAGAATAAAAATAGGCACGTTGTTGCCCTCCATAACGTCAATTAAAGCAAGAAAGACTGGCGGGACCAGGAAGGGAGCCGAGAGAAGCCTTGACTCTTTTTATATCAACTATTCTTATCTTGATAATATTATATCTAAATCAGGCACAGGCACGTTATTATTAATGCTTATGATATCTTTAATGGTAGCAGTCGCTTGTTACAGGTGGTTGGCATGAACCAATATTTGACCTTGTTAACCATAATACCGATCGCGGCGGGCTTCTTGGAATTTTTGATATGGAAAATGAATATTTCAAGACGTCTGTATGGAGTACTGTCTATTGCAGCTTGTTTGTGTTGTTCAATATTATCCATATGGTTCTCCTATGATCATTATTACTCAAAGGAGTTGGTAAGCCTAAAGATGGGCCTACCCTGGATACAGAGCATGGGAATAAACCTCTCTTTTGGGATAGACCCTGTGTGCGCCCTGATAGCACCAATACTCATCATATCCATGCTCTATTGTTTATTAATATCAAAACTAGACGAAGAAAAAGACAGCTTGTACTTCATCTACATGATGGCATTGATGGTCGGAGCTTCCGGTTTCATCATCTCAAGGAATATAGCTATCAAGATCTTGTTCTGGGAAATATGCTGGGTTCCCATATTCTTCATTATGATCGGTGAGGGCAAGAAAAGCATCGCTGCACATTTTTCCATAATATGGTTCATTTCTGAATTAATGATGATCTCGGGCCTTGTCTTGCTATATACTCAGATGGGGCAAAACCACCAGATAGAGAAACTTTCTGCTTTAAGAAACAGTGATCTAAATACCGAGATAATATTTTGGTTATTCATGTCGGGTATAGTTTTAAGGAGTATGCTGCTGCCCTTCAACAAGTTGCTAGCTAAGATAATAGAAGAGCTGCCCTCCAGTTTTTCCTCAATGATCAGCGTCCTAATGCCCTCTTTATCTCTAGTATTCATGGTTCAAGTCATCATACCTATATTCCAAATACAACTGAACACGTACAACATATATTTATCGACATCTTTAATAATAATCGCCGGCATAAATCTGATCGGCTTTATAAAAGAAAAGACCGTCTATAGCGTTATAAACGCTCAAATAATAGTGTTTACGTCAATAATGCTGGCCTGTTTAGCAGCCATAGACAGGACGTCTATCACTGGGGCCATAGAGATGATGACGCTGAAGCTCCCTTTAAACCTTTTGATAGTATCCTGCGGAGTAATGGCGGCAAGACATGAAATGAAAATAAAAAGCGTTTACACCTGGATATTCGTATCTGCAATATTGTTGTCCTTTGGGATACCTGGACTATCGTTGTTTGGGCCGATCTTTAAGGTTGTAGGATTTTGGAATACGCAACAACTGTGGTTAGGCATATCGATCTGTACAATATTAGCCGCGCTATTGGTCATCACAAGTTTCATAATTTCAAAAGAAATGGATATGAACAACAGATCAGATCACGCTCTTTCATATCCAGCGGTTATAACAGCTGTCATAATTATGATCATATCAATCCTGGCAGCGAGCTCCTACTCGCCGATGAAAGATATGTCGGATAATTATTTTAAAGGAATATCAGGAGATATGTATTGATGTCAGAAATAATATTATCAGTATCCTGCGGCTTAATACTTCTGGTGGGTTCTTTCAAGTCTACCGCAACACAAAGACAGACCATGGCCCTTAACGCTATCTTCATGACCGGAACAACATTGGCCATAGCAGCCCAAATATTCCAAATATACGGATCGGGCATACTCCAATTGCAGAACATACTTAAGCTGTACTTTATGGTATCGTCCATTTTATTCATCCTTTACTATAGCAAGAGATTCCGAACATCAGAACGAATGGGGATATTGGGGACAGTCTTGGCCTCATGCTTAATAATTTCATCGACCAACAGCTTGTTCATGTTCTGCTCGATGTCTCTTTTATTTATATCAGCATATACTTTTAGCATGACCCGGGAAAGACTATCTAACAACCAGAACACCTTGCTTTTATATTCCATAATAAGCTTGATGCTGCTCTATAAAGTCTCACCCTTAATATCGCTAACATCCTTGCTTTTAATTTCTATCCTCGTTTTCATAAAGACCAAAAGCAGGGATATTGAGACATTTATAATTATCTTTACTCTGCCAATGATCATATATCTGTGCATAGCTGAATTTTCTACACCAAATGGCGCCTTGATCAAGGAGACCTTGATGTATATTGGCCTAGCCCTTATCTCATTAATGTCACTTTTGATAATAAGCACAAAGGAAGAAAAGATAAAAAGGTCTTGCAAGTATGGGCTGTTCTACCTTGGAAACATACTTTTGTTCATAAGTGCCGGGTCCCAAGATTCTGTGTCTGTTGCAATTATACTAATGCTGTTGATCCCTTTTATATATTCACAGCAAGTTGGCCCAATAAGTATACTTAACATGGCCATGCTGCCCCTGCTTCCTCCATTTATAGCCAAGATGGGTTTTGCAGCCATCCTAATAGACAGCAACAACTGGATACCGTTGCCGTTTTTATTGATCTCCAGCCTTGTATTCTGGATATATGGCGCTTACGATCTGGTGAGGCTGTCCCCTTTTGCTGACAGTCAGCCAAAGAGTTACAGGCGTTTGGCTCTTGTTTATTTATCGATACTGGTCCTAATAGCTACTGCTATCTTCTTTAATTATATACAAGATGTGTTAAAAATAAGTCTGGAGAGCATTTTAAGAAAGGTGATCTAAATGGATAAAAAATATCTAATAAAATTCAAGGATGGAGTAATAAGGGGCCCTTTCTCTGAAAGTGAAATAGATGACATGATATACGATAACGTCTTAGCTGGAGAAGAAGAGCTAAGAGAATATCCGGACGGAGAATGGATAGGAATAGCCAAATTAGAGCATTTCTATGATGTTTTCATGGGCGCCTTTGAGATAGAGAAGAACATAAAGACTAGCGACAAAGAGACTTTCGTAGATTCACCTACAAGAACGAACATAAAAAAACAGAACAAGGAAACTGAAAAAACGACCATACAGGATAAAAAGAAAATTAAAGACAAGTCGGAGGCATCAAGATCTGACAAGACAGAAATATATACAAACGAAGATGTAAGAGTGGTGGCAGAATCACTTATAAAAAAGAAAGATGAAGCGGTGCTTGATCCAGAGAAGAAATCACCGATCATACCTCAAGCCGTTATTGTCTCCTTGGAAGAAAATGCGCCGAAAAAACCATTATCTAAATTAAAGATGCTGCTCCTTGTAGCGATCCCACTGGCTTTGACCGGGTTTATTATATATATGAGCAGCGGCACTGGAGGAACTGACTCTGTTAACATAAACGGAGTGACTTTCGAAAAGGATTATGTAGAGATAAAACTCCCAGTTGCCGAGACCCAGCGTTATTTGCCAAAAGAAGCAATAAAGCTAAAACAAGATGCGGCAAAACTTCTCAACAACGATGACATTACAAGCTATAAAAAAGCGCTGGCCATGTTCCATGAGTCCCTTGAATATGATGCTTCAAACTATAGTGTTCTTTCATACATAGCATACTGTTATTCTAGGCTATACGAGGTATCAAAAAAAGACGCTGAATACAACAATGCCTTACGAGCAATGATAAACCGTGCAGAAAAATCTGACCAGAACATCCAAACTATTTCTACGGCTAAGATGGCTTACTTTAACACCCAGAAGGATTATAAAAGCGCAGTGTCTGTCTTCAATGAATTAATGTCATCGATGAAAGATCCGTCTGCAATAGACCAAATAGCTTTTATTAGCTCAGCTGAGGCTTTAATAGGTGGAGGAGATTATAACTCTGCCTATCAAATAACATCATCATTAACAAAAAAGATGGCGTCTCAATACCCTAGGGCCTATTACATACAAGGCCTTATCAGGATGAACAACAAAGACTACGAACTTGCTGCCGGAGATTTCAAAACAGCATTAAAGCTTAATCCTAATCATTCAGCCTCTCAAATAAAACTCTTTGAGATGAATAAAGATGCTGCGGCAACAAAGATGTTCGGATACCTAAAAAAGAACAGTGCTAATATAAGCCATGAAGATGCCTCTGCCATACTTTACCTCTTGGGTAATATCGCCGTACAGAACTCTGATATTGAAAGTGCCAAGACGCTTTATGAGAAGTCTTTAGATTTTTCCTCATCAAACGTAAAGGCAATGATCGCCTTTGAACAACTTGGAGGAAACATATCAAAGTATAAGAAAACCGCCACTCAGATGCCCAACACACACATAGATTCAAGCACCTTTTTAATGAGAGGCGATGAACTATACCACCTCCAGAAATACAGGGACGCTTCTTTACAGTACAGAATGGCAACAAGCCTTGATATGCAGAACATGATAGCCTGGTACAAACTGGCTGAATCATACAGGATGAGCTACGAGTATGCCAAAGCCATAGACGCATACAACGAAAGCCTGAAAATAGACAAGCTGTCCATGCCGTCCCTGGTAAAACTTGCAAGGGTCCAAACGGATCTTTTTATGTTTAAGGAAGCGACCGAGAACCTAAAAAAAGCTCAAGAGATCGATCCTGAAAACGCTGATGTTCTTTTTTCAATTGGATATCTTCATGGAAAGACCAACATGGAAAAAGAGGCTGTAGAATATTATCACAAGGCTGTAAGTCAGAACTTCTCTCATGTTGAATCTCTATTCATGTTGGCGAAAATAAACTTAAAGTATGAGCGTTATGAAGAAGCCAAACTGCTTTTTGAAAAAGTGTTGTCTGCACAACCAGATTACTTTGAAGCTTACATATACATAGCGAGGATATTAGCTAGAACAGATCACATATCAAAAGCCGAAAAATATACGGAGTCCTTAAAGAAGACCTTCCCTGAAGTTGCAGAAATATCTGTAGCAATGGCCTCGGCCTACATGGATGCAATGGACTATGACAGGGCCGAGCTAGAACTAAAAGACGCTCTTAAGAAGAATAAATACTCTATCCCTGCCCTCAAGACCATGGGTGAGCTTAATGAGAAACTAGGTAGGAATAAAGAAGCCGTAGGATATTATGATACTATATCCATCATAGCTCCTTATTATCTTGATGCCTTGAACCAGAAAGCAAAGATAATGTGCAACCTTGGCCAAACAGCCAATTGCGAGCAGGAACTATTAAAACTTGTAGAGATCTGCCCAAGGTATCCTAACGCTCACTACACACTCGCAAAGATGTACTATAAGAACGAGCAGTATGAAAACACCGAAGAGGCCCTGAACAGGGAGATCGAGTACAACCCATTCATAAGGAACTCATACCTTCTATTAGGTGATACATACATAAAATTAAACAAGATACCAAAGGCCATAGAGCTTTACAGTAAAATGTTAAAAGAGAACAAAAAAGACCCGTACGGTCTTTTAGGACTAGCTAAAGCTTATTACGCAGCGAATGACTTTAGTGCCGCAGAAACAATGGTAAAGCAGGCAAGGCACATAGACCCATCAATAAACGACATCTACAGAGTTGAGTGCATGGTATATTTCCAGATGAAAATGTTTGCAGAGGCTAAGAATTCGTGCGATGAGTTCATAAAAAGAGCTCCTGACGATGCCAACGCCCAAGAGGTCAGGGATATTATAGCTAAAATAACAGGCTAAAACATAGAATGGAGACAATTAGAAGATGATAGATCCAAAAAGGTTCTTAGAAAATCCTGAAGAATATAAAAAACACCTTTCAGCTAGAGGAATGGAAACAACTGTAGCCGACAAGATGTTCTCCCTAGACAAAGACAGGCGTGATCTTATCTCTAAAGTAGAAAAACTAAGAAGTGACAAAAAACAAAAAAGCCAGGATTTTGGAAAAGCAAAAAAATCAGGACAAGACACCTCATCGATAGAATCTGAAATAAAGGATATCGATAAAGAATTATCTAATTCAGAAGGACAGCTGGAAAAGATACAGAAGGACTTCGAAGATATAGCTATGTCAGTCCCAAACTATCTTCTTCCTGACGTACCTATTGGCAACAATGAGACCCAAAACAAGGTAATAAGGGAGTGGGGCAAGAAACCTAGTTTCAGTTTTACCCCAAAAGACCACGTCGATATCGGCGAGAATTTGGATATCATAGATTTTAAAAGAGCAGGCAAGGTAACCGGGGCAAGATTTGTATTCATGAATGGGCTTGGTGCAAGACTAGAAAGGGCCTTAATTAATTTCATGGTAGATACACACACCAACAAACACGGTTATAAAGAGCTACTACCTCCATTCATAGTTAATGAGCAGGCTCTGATGGGGACCAGCCAACTACCTAAGTTCAAACAAGACCTTTTCAAGATAGAAGGTTTCCCATACTACCTAATACCAACAGCAGAGGTCCCAGTAACTAACTTTTACGCTGATGAAATAATAGAACACAACAAACTGCCTATAAAATTTGCAGCATTCTCTGCATGTTTCAGGAGCGAAGCAGGAAGCTACGGAAAAGATACCAGAGGCATGATAAGGCAGCACGAATTCAACAAAGTCGAGTTGGTCAAAATAACAGATCAGGAAAGTTCCGTAAAGGAACACGATGAGCTGACTAAAGACGCAGAGCAGATACTACAGCTTTTGGGATTACCTTATAGAGTTGTAGCGCTATGTTCCGGAGACATAGGTTTTGCAGCAGCAAAATGCTACGACATAGAAGTCTGGCTCCCTTCAGCTAATTGTTACAGAGAAATATCGTCTTGCAGTATATTTATGGATTTCCAGGCAAGAAGGGCAAAAATAAGGTACAGGGACCCTAATACCGGCAAACCTGTGCTCGCTCACACAATAAATGGAAGTGGTCTTGCAGTTGGCAGGACAGTAATAGCAATATTAGAGAATTATCAGCAAGAAGATGGTTCAGTGATAATACCAGAAGTTCTTCGTCCATACATGGGCGTAGACAAAATAACCAAAGCCTAGTTAAGGTCGTCCCTGAACAATATCCTTTCTATCTTGATAGCCTTGCCTGTCATTGTATCTACTTCAACACAGGCACCATTAACTCCAAGGTTGGTCTCATCGCTGAACTTAAAAGCTACAGGCAGCTGGGTTATGAACCTTTGTATTATTATATCCCTGTCCACACCTATTACCGTATCCATAGGACCACACATGCCAGCATCAGTTATGTAAGCTGTTCCTTTGTGCAAGATCCTTTCATCAGAAGTTTGAACGTGTGTATGTGTACCGAACATGGCCGTGACCCTTCCGTCAAGGAACCACCCCATAGCTTCTTTCTCGCTAGTCGTCTCGGCATGAAAATCGACGAGTATCATCCTGTTATTACCGAGAGAGAACTTGGACAAAAGATTATCCATGGCCTTAAAAGGGCAGTCTATGGTATGAACGAAAGTCCTACCCATTATGTTAACTACAATGAACTCATACTCGCCTCTTTTCACTACAGTGTAGCCAACACCAGGCACACGGAATTGCTCGCTGTTAGGATAATTCAAAGGTCTTATGACCTTGTCTGACTTAGAGTCAAGGTAGTTATACAGTTCCTTATATTTCCATATATGGTTGCCAGAGGTCAGCACGTCAACGCCCATTATAAAAAGCTCTTCAGCCACATCGGGAGTAAGACCTATGCCGCCGGCCGCATTCTCACCGTTAGCGATAATAAAATCAGGATTGCACTTGGATCTTATCTGGGGGAGGTACTTGTGCAAAGCCCTCCTCCCAGCTTTAGATATGATGTCACCTAAAAAGACGATTTTCATTATTTTGCTACACCTACCGCCCTTGTTTCTCTTATTACCGTTACTTTTATTTGACCAGGATATGAAAGGTCCTCTTCTATTTTCTTGGCTATGTCGCGTGAAAGTACTACAGCAGCCTCGTCAGAAACTTCATCGCTCTTGACCAAGACCCTGACCTCTCTTCCTGCCTGTATGGCAAACACTCTTTCAACACCTGGGAATGAGTGAGATATCTTCTCAAGGTCCTCTACCCTCTTAACATAGGACTCGAGCATTTCTCTTCTTGCGCCAGGTCTTGCACTGCTCAAAGCATCAGCGGCCTGAACAATGAAATCAAGCACTGATTCTGGTTTTTCTTCTTCGTGGTGTGATTTAATAGAGTGTATTATCTCTGGCTTTTCGCCGTATTTCTTTGCAAGATCAGCGCCTATAGAAGCATGCGATCCCTCTACAGAATGATCTATTGCTTTACCTATATCATGCAAAAGTCCCGCTCTCTTTGCGAGTTTTACATCAAAGCCAAGCTCGCCTGCAATAGTCCCTGACAAGAAGGCAACCTCAAGGGAATGGACATACTGGTTCTGTGAGTAGCTAGTCCTATATTTCAATGAACCAATAAGCTTTAGTATCTCAGGATGTACACCCTGTACACCGACTTCGAACATTGCCTGTTCTCCATACTCTTTTACTTCCTTGTCTATCTCCTTCCTTATTTTATCAACGATCTCTTCTATCCTTCCAGGATGTATCCTTCCGTCAGCGATAAGCCTTTCTATCGAAAGCCTTGCAACTTCTCTTTTTATAGGATCAAACCCGGATATAACGACCGTTTCAGGAGTATCATCTATTATAAGGTCAACTCCAGTAGCCGCCTCTATGGCACGTATGTTACGTCCCTCTCTTCCTATTATCCTTCCTTTCAACTCGTCGTTAGGCAGAGTAACTGTAGAGATGGTCCTTTCTGCAACATACTCACCGGCATACCTCTGTATAGCGGTTGATATTATGTATTTGGCTTTCTTTTCTGCTTCTTCCTTATACTCTTCCTCTATTAATTTTATCCTTTTAGCGGCCTCGTGTTTTGCGTCCGCTATTATCATTTCCACCTGAATTCTTTTTGCTTCTTCTGTGGTAACGCCTGTCAAAGACTCAAGTTTCTTTTGGGCTTCTTTAACTTTGTTGCTGTACAGCTCTATCTCTGTTTTTATCTTGTTCTGTGACTGAACGAGTTCTTCTTCCTGTTTTTTTACTTTATCTTCCTTGGCATCTATAAGACTTATCTTTTTGTCCAGGTTCTCTTCCTTTGACAAAAGTCTTTTCTCCCAGGCTTGAACGTCCCTGGTCTTGTCCTTTATTTCTCTTTCTATCTCCATTTTGGAATGGAGCATCTGTTCCTTAAGCTGGATCTTTGACTCTTTCTCTATCCTTTCACTTTCACTCTTTGCCTCTTCTAAAAGCCTCTGGGCTTCTCTCCTGGTGTTAGAAATGAACCATCTGTCCCTTGCTACAAAATAAACCGTTGCAGCAGCGCCCCCTAAAAAAAGTGAGCCGATGCCAATATAAATAGCTTGCAACATAAAGCTTTGACCTCCTTTGCAGGAGACAAAAATCAAGGTAGGAAATTAAAGAAATAACGGATCAGCTTATTCTTTCGCCTATAAAATTAACTAGCCTCTCAGACTTCTCGAGCAAAATAGACAACTCCTTTTTTTGCTCTTCTGTACTCTTTAAGTGTCTATCGGCAATATTCATAGCTGCTAATATTACGGCTATATCGGGTGTTGGGGCCTTTCCAGAAAGGGATCTCTCAACATTTTTTATTTCCCTTTCAACGTAGTCAGCAATATTTTTAATATATTCCTTGTCTTTATTACTGCCGACAACTAACTTTCGCCCCATTATCTCGACTTCTGTGCTGTTTCCGCCTTCCTCCTTCATTTAATATCTCCAGACATATTTTGTTATTTAGAGCATGGTCAAAATTATAATAAAAATTAAAAAAGTCAAGGAATTACAAGATTTTATGAACGAAGTTCTTGGCATTAAATTCACTAATATTTTCAAGCTTTTCACCGGTACAAACATAAAATACTGGTTTCTTTACAAGATCGATTGCACCGAAAAGTGCACCGCCCTTTGAGGTACCATCAAACTTAGTAAGTATTATTCCATTTATATCAAGAGACTTGGTAAAGAGCTCCGCCTGGTTCTTTATATTCTGGCCTTGAGTTGAGTCTATGACCAAAACAACATGTTGAGGATCTTTGCCAAGTGCTTTGGAAACCGCTTTCTTGGTTTTTGATATTTCGGACATAAGGCCAATTTGAGTATGAAGTCTTCCGCCTGTATCAATTATAAGTACATCCGTCCCTTTTTGGAGGGCCATGCTTACACTTTCATATGCAACAGCTCCAGGGTCTGCACCTGGACCTTTTGAGAAAAAATCACAAGCAATTTTTTGGGACCAATGTTCCAGCTGATCAACGCCAGCAGCCCTAAAAGTATCTGCTCCGGCAAGCATCACTTTCTTTTTATATTCATTCTTCATTAAGTTAGCTAGTTTTGCTGCAACGGTGGTCTTGCCAACCCCATTGACTCCGACCAAAAGAACGACATTTAGCCCCTCTTCAATTTCTAGGGCGCACTGATATGGCTCAAGATGTTCTGTAAGCCTCTGTTCAATAACTGTTTTTATTTCATTTATGTCGTTGGTCTTGTTTATGCTGGATGATAGTTTCTCTACAAGCACAGAGCTAAGGTCCGCATCGTAAAGTATCTTTTCAAATTCAAGCTTGAACTCAGGGTTATCCTTAACCCCGGTAAAAAGATCTTTTATCTTTGAAAAGAACCAGCCCAAAAAATTATCCTATATGGATCGCTATGTAATAAGTGATCGCTGATATTATAGCTGCTGCTGGGATCGTTATTATCCAGGCCCAAACTATCTGGCCAGCAACACCCCATCTTACAGCTGAAAATCTTTTTAAAGAGCCAATACCGACTATGGATCCAGTTATAGTATGAGTGGTACTCACAGGTATTCCCAAAGCTGAAGCAAAGAACAACGAGAATGCCGCTCCAGTCTCTGCACAAAAACCATCTACGGGACGAAGTTTGGTTATCTTCTGGCCCATCGTCTTAACTATTCTCCATCCGCCAGAAAGTGTTCCAAGGGCGATAGCGCCGTGACAAGCAAGAACGACCCACAGAGGTATGTGGAAAGTCGGGCCTAAAAGCCCTGCACTAAAAAGCAAGCTTGCAATAATACCCATGGTCTTTTGAGCATCGTTACCACCGTGACCCAAACTATAAGCAGCGGCTGATATAAGCTGGCCTTTCCTGAACCATGAATCGACCTTGGCCGGTGTTTTACGCCGAACACTCCAGTAAACAACTGCTCCAAGCAAAAGACCTACTATAAGACCTAGCACCGGCGAAATAACTATAAAAGCTATAGTTTTAATTATCCCGCTATATATTAGCCCAGACGGTCCTGCTTTAACAAGGCCAGCGCCAACAAGTCCTCCCATCAACGCATGAGAAGAGCTGGTGGGAAGTCCAAGATACCATGTTATCAAGTTCCAGGCACAGGCCCCGACCAATGTTCCCAGTATAACGCTTTGGTCGACGATGTTTATATCTATTATCCCTTTGCCTATAGTTCCCGCAACATGAAGACCAAAGAAAAGGAACGCTATGAAGTTAAAGAACGCCGCCCACATGACAGCATACTTTGGCGATAAAACTCTTGTTGAGACAATGGTAGCTATGGAGTTCGCAGCATCATGAAAGCCGTTCAGATAATCAAAGAATAACGCGAGCAGGACTAGAAGAACTAGCGAAAGAGTCATTTAGCTCACCCCTGTTTTACGAGTATTGATTGTATCGTTTTAGCTGCATGTTCACAGCTGTCTACAGTACCTTCAGCTGTCTCATACATTTCTTTCCACTTTATTATAACTATCGGATCTTTTACTTTCTCAAACAGGTCAGAGATCGCATTTTCCCTAAGTTGATCGCCGACGTTCTCAAGCCTGTTTATCTCCAGACAGTATTCCCTTATCCTTGTCCTGTTCTTCGTGTTATCAAGACATTTCACAGCATCAACCAATGCGGCGCAAGACTGCTCTATAACTACGGCGAACTGTTTCATATAATTGTCGGGAGTGGTCAATTTGTAGAGCCCCATCCTTTTTGTTATGGCGTCTATGGCATCAAGCACATTATCGAGGTTGTTTGACAACAAGAAGATATCTTCCCTGTCAAAAGGTGTTATAAAGGTCTTGTTAAGAACGTCAGATATCTCATGACTTATGATATCACCTTCCCTTTCCAGCTTGTGCATCTTTGCAACGGTATCCTCGTTAAAGTCACCCTTGGTAACCAATTCGTTGAAATACCTTGAAGCCAAATAAACGTTCTCAGCTTCTTTGTTGAACAGATCAAAAAATTTGTATTCTTTTGGCATTAAACTTAGCGCGGCCATAGATCCCCCTTTAAAATATTTCCCTTATATTTGCTTTAATAGATTTACCATCTCAATAACGCTGATCGCAGCATCTGAACCTTTGTTCCCGCCCTTGCTTCCGGCTCTTTCTATCGCCTGTTCCATGTTGTCAGCTGTAACAACACCAAAGCCTATTGGAGTGCTCTCGTCAATCATCACTTTTGCTATCCCTTTTGAGACCTCGCTGCTTACATATTCAAAGTGAGGTGTTGCACCTCTTATCACACAGGCAAGAGCAACTATACCGTCATATTTTTTTGAAGCCGCAAGGGTCTTGCAGGCCAATGGCATTTCAAAAGCGCCAGGTACCCACAGAACACTTACCTTATCGCTATCAAGACCATGTCTATTTAAAGTATCCAAAGCCCCATCCAGCATCCTCTGGGTCATAAAGCTGTTGAACCTTGATACCACTATAGCTATCTTACATGATTTAGCTTCTAGTTTTCCTTCTATAACCTTAGGCATACACACACCTCCGAATAAATCTAAATCCGCAAAACAAATAGCACAAAAACGAATTATTGCATAGCGTTCAAAAGATTAAAAAGACACCCTCTAAGACCTTGAAATCAATTGATATCTAGGTCATGACCCATTTTTTTCTTCTTTGTACTCAGATACCTAAGATTATGCACATTAGGCTCTATTACTATGGGCACGGTCTCTATTATCTCCAAACCATAACCACCAAGCCCAACCCTTTTTGCAGGATTGTTGGTTAGAAGTCTTATCTTTTTAACACCAAGATAGTGAAGTATCTGTGCGCCAACTCCATAATCCCTTAGATCTGGCTTAAAACCAAGCGCACAATTAGCTTCAACTGTATCCATATTCTTTTCTTGCTGAAGATGATAGGCCTTTATCTTATTGATAAGACCAATGCCTCTTCCTTCCTGTCTCATATAGACTATAACACCTGCGCCTTCTTCATCTATGAGTTTCATCGCCTGGTGCAGCTGATCACCGCAGTCACACCTCAAGGACCCGAACACATCACCAGTAAGACACTCTGAATGGACCCTAACAAGTGTTGGTTTGTCAGGTTTTATATCGCCCTTAACAATTGCAATATGAACAAAAGGATCAGCCTCGTTAGAAAAAGCCACTATCTCAAATCCTTCACCAAAAGCTGTTGGGAGTTTCGCCCTTGCCTCTTCCTTTATCAGGGTCTCGTTTGCCATTCTGTATTTTATTATATCCGCTATTGTGCCTATTTTTATTCCGTGAACTTTAGAGAACTCAACAAGATCATCCATCCTTGCCATAGTACCGTCGTCTTTCATTATCTCACAAATTACAGCGGCAGATTTTAGACCAGCCATTCGAGAAAGATCTACAGAACCTTCTGTCTGCCCAGCTCTTTTAAGCACGCCACCCTTACAGGCCCTTAGAGGAAAAACATGACCAGGAGTAACGATATCAGAAGGCTTTACATTATCATTTATAGCAGCAAGTATCGTAGTGGCCCTGTCATGAGCGCTTATACCCGTGGTAACACCTTTTGCAGCCTCTATTGATACAGTAAAAGCGGTCCCGAACTGTGATTTATTATCATCTGTCATCATGGGGAGTTTTAAACGATCAACTATCTCACCGTCCAAGCTTAGACATATAAGCCCCCTGCCATATTTTGCCATGAAGTTTATTACATCAGGCGTAACGAACTCTGCGGCAACTACAAGGTCTCCCTCATTCTCTCTATCCTCATCATCAACAAGGATAACCATCTTGCCTTTCTTAATTTCATCTATAAGTTCTTTTACCGGTGATATGTATGTCTTACTCATAACCAAGACCTCTTAGATATTCTTCTGTTAATTTAGAGCCCGGCTTTTTTGAAACCATTTTGTTTATATATTTGGCGAGTATATCAAACTCAAGATTCACTGTGTCACCTGCTTTTTGACCCAGAAGATTAGTTTCTTTTAAAGTATAAGGGATAAGAGTTAGTCTGAACTTTTTATCTTCTACCTCGTTAACAGTAAGGCTTACTCCATTGACCGCAACGCTGCCTTTACTGACCATAAGCAAAGAGTATTTTTCATCATACTCTACGTACATATCGATACTTGATCCGTTATTCACCACTTTTGAGATCTTACCGATAGTATCTACATGACCAGTTACAAAATGTCCGCCGAATCGTCCGTCGGCAGGCATTGCCCTTTCAAGATTCACAGTATCATTTGCTTTTAGTGAAGAAAGATCAGTATGAGAAAGACTTTCTTTAGATACATCAAAGCCAAGGATATTGGAATTTATCCCTGATACAGTAAGGCAAACACCGTTCACGCACACTGAGTCCCCTAGTTTAACACTAAAGTCTGGATCAACCTGGACCTCCAATCTATTGGAGCCAAAACTTTTTACCTTACCCGTCTTTTCTATAATACCTGTAAACATAACACCGTCCTTAAATATCAAAATAGCCCTCTAGGGCAAGTGTATTCTCTAGCAACTCTTCCTTTTCTACCACCATATTTGGCATTTTGGGTGCTTTATTATCTTCATCAAGTTCTACCGGAGCCACAAAGACATTGAATTTATCTATCATATCAACCGCATCTTTAATGAATGCTCCTATCAATACTGGTCCAGCTTCCACCATTACCTCTCTGGCATTAAGTTCTTCACAAAGTCTTGGCATAAGCTTCCTTATATCTATTAGACCTTTGTCGTTAAGCTCGGATTTTATCATTTTGACGCCATCTATTTTTTTATCACTGCCAGTAACGACAATTACTTCTTTGGCGAACTTAAATACTTTCAGTTCTCTCTTTTCATAACGCTCATATAGTTTAAGACCCTCGTCTAATATCACCACTCTACAAGAGCTGAACTTTGGATCATCTTTTTCCACAGTACCAATACCTGTAACTATA
Source organism: Bdellovibrionales bacterium (assembly GCA_022710165.1). Lineage (GTDB taxonomy): Bacteria > Bdellovibrionota > JAFGOL01 > JAFGOL01 > JAFGOL01 > JAKLHL01. Next base: position 18,857 of record JAKLHL010000001.1, read on the forward strand.
AGATCAGAAAAAGCTCTCAGTTCATGTACTCTCTTTCTGGCAGTTTCGCCGGTGAACCAAGTGCTGCCCATTATACCATTAGCTGACACAGCCAACTTGATCCTCACGAACGGCAGACCTTTTGTGTTGTATTTATGAAAACCAGGATTTAAGTCTCTGCACGCCTTTTCCAAAACACCTGTCTTAACTTCTACGCCGCCAGATCTTAATTTTGCTATACCCTCACCGCAAACAGTTTTACAATCATCTGTAGTCCCTACGTAGACCCTTTTTATCCCAGCGTTAATTATAGCCTCTGAACACGGCGGGGTTTTTCCTTGATGATTACATGGTTCAAGTGTCACACAAAGGTTCTTCCCGTTTATATTGCAGTTCCTTTTTTTAGCATCATTTATAGCCTCGACCTCTGCATGATCTGATCCAAAAGACCTATGATAACCCTCGCCCAAGACATTTCCCTGGTCATCAAAAATAACGGCGCCAACCCTCGGGTTTGGCAGGGTTTCAGACTTGGCCTTTCTTGCCAAGAGTATAGACCTTCTCATCAATGATTCTATTAGCTCTTTCATTTCTTAAGATTTTTTGCTTCCTCGTAAAGTTTTTTATCCTCTTCGGTCTTTGGCTCTATAACAACCCCATGCGGAGTTGGTTTTGTATGTTCGTTAACATGTACAAAAGATATGAACCCATCAACAATAACATCCTGGCTGCCTCTTAAAGAGACTTTTGTATAGGCGACTATACTGGTCTTTCCTGCATAAACGGTCTTACTCGAAAAGCGGACTATATCGCCAAGCCTAACAGGCTTAGAAAAATGCATCCCATGCATTTTAACGCATATAAGGTTCTGGGGTTTGACCAGTTCAGTTGCTGCTATAAAAGATGACTCAACGAACCACTCGGCACTCCTTCCAGCAAAAAGTGTTCCATGATGGTTAAGGTCCTCTGATTTTATCAACCTATGAGTAACGAATTCTTTTGGGGTGCTCATTTTATTACCTCACTATTTTGTTTGTTTCGTCTAATCTTATTACTGTTGGCTTATGGGTCCTTATATCTTTCTCTTCTATGTGAGCATAAGAGGCCACTATTATCTTGTCGCCGGCTTTCGCCCTGTGCGCAGCAGCACCATTAACGAAAAAATTGCTGCTGCCTGCCGGTTCCTTAATTACGTAAGTAGAGAAACGTTCACCGTTAGTAACATTATAGACATCGATCCTTTCATTAACATAAAGACCGCAGGCCTCTATCATGTCCTCGGGTATTCCAAGGCTACCTTCGTAGTTAAGATCGGTCCTTGTAACTCTTGCACCATGGATCTTTGATTTCAATACTTCTATCAACATCTTTTTTCCCTTCCTTCTTATAGTATAATATTATCTATCAACCTCACCGAACCGCAAAAGCCCGCAACTGCCACCAAACAGCCTTGTGATGCATTTTCCACACTGCTTAGATCGTTGGCGTCCAGTATCTCAAGATACTGAACAGATACATCAGGGACCAGAACACTAAGACCTATTTTTTTCAAATTATCGGTTTCGTTATTACCCTTTTCGAAAGACTCCTTTATAGCTTTAAGGGCTTTGTTTATTTTCAATGCTTTTTTTCTATCCTCAGTGCTCAAATAAGAATTCCTCGAGCTCATTGCAAGACCATCATCATCCCTCACTAAAGTACACGGAACCACCTCTACTCCCATGTTAAGTGCTTCGCTCATCTTTCTTATCAAGACCAACTGCTGATAATCTTTCATCCCAAAGTAAGCCCTGTTCGGATGGCATATGTTAAAAAGTTTTGCTACCACAGTAAGAACGCCGTCAAAGTGACCGGGCCTGAATTTCCCACAAAGGGCTGTGCTTGCCGTTTTTTCTGTGACAAAAAAGCTGTTCCCACCGTCTTTATAGATAGCGTCAACTTCCGGTACGAAAACAAAGTCACAACCAGCCTTTTCAAGCTTTTCCATGTCAGCTTCTATAGTACGAGGGTACTTGTTGTAGTCCTCTGATGGACCAAATTGTGTTGGGTTAACAAAGATGCTTACTCCGACAATGTTATTCTCTTTCTTGGCACGCTCCACCAAAGAGACATGCCCCTGATGAAGATTCCCCATTGTAGGAACGAACCCTACGGTTTTACCTACAGACTTTATCAACGACGTAAAATGTTTTACCTGATCGATGTTCTTAAAGACTTTCATCAATGTGCCTCTTGAGATGTTTTAGCCTTTGCCGCTTCCTGACCTGCAAGTAGTTTTTCTACTTCTTTTAATATTTCATCAGCTACTATCCTTTTCTCTGACTCCTTAACGTATTTCCTTATACCCTTGGAGTCGATTATGACCACGCTGCTTGAATTAGAATCTATGGCCTCTACGGAATTGGCCACGATAAGGTCCATACCTTTTGAGTTGAGTTTTTCTTTTGCGTTGCGCTCAAGGTCACTGGTCTCTAAGGCAAAACCTATCATGAGCTGTTTTTTCTTCGATCTGGAAAGTTCGCTAAAAACATCAACTGACGGTTTTAGTTTTATTGTTATGTCTTTGTTGTCTTTTTTTATCTTCTCCAGCTGAGGCTCGTTCTTAAAATCACAAAGAGCGCCAGCGCTGATATAAATATCTGCAGCATCAAAAAGACCGCGGACATTATTATAAACGTCTTCGGTGGTCTCTACCAAAACTGTCGTATCTGTGTAATACTTTGCCCACTGGAACTTTTCTATGACCTCTTTGTTGCATATCAATGTAACCTTTGCTCCCCTAAGCCAAGCCTGTCTCGCAAGTTCTGCACCCATAAGACCACTTGACCCATTCTCTATATATCTGACAGGGTCTATATAGGACTTTGTTGAACCGGCAGTAATAAGGACGTTCTTGCCAGATAAAGAAGAGAATATCTCTGCCCTTTCTGTTTCTGCCATCACCATCTGGTAAATAAGATCAACGTCCGGAAGCCTGCCCTTTCCTGTATCTCCGCAAGCAAGTTCTCCTTCTGCAGGGTCGTAAACAATATATCCCCAATCCCTAAGCTTAGCGATATTATCGTTAACAGAAGGGTGTGTAAGCATATTCGTGTTCATTGCCGGGAAGATGTAGCAAGGTTTATCTAAAGCAAGCACGACCGTACTTAAGAGGTCGTCACAGATACCATTAGCTATCTTGCCTATTATGTTCGCAGTAGCCGGGGCTATTATCATTATGTCTGCCCATTTTCCAAGCTCCACATGTTCAACATCCCTGGTACTGCTAAAAAGCTCTGTGTGGCATTTGTTCTTACTAAGGGTCTCAAGCGTAACAGGAGTAACAAAATACTTGGCGTTCTCTGTAAGGATGGTCTTAACCTGATGACCCTCCTTAATGAAAAGCCTTACAAGGTCAGCTATCTTGTATGCAGCTATCCCGCCGCTAACACCTATCAATATATTCATATTAAGCTCCTCTATTATTGTGTATGTTCATCATCCCTCTGAATATAAGGTTATCAACATACTCATATTTCATCTCTAATAGTTCACCCAAGAATTTCCCTGCTCCACCGGTAACAAGGACTTTCATATCGCTGAGCCCAAAACTTTCGCGTGATGCCGATATTATGTGTTTTACGCCAGAAGCGATGGTAAGGCAGATCCCGCAATTCATTGCATTCATGGTATCTGTGCCATAAGAGCCTTTTGGAGAGATCGGTTTTAGACGTGGCAGCATAAAAGTGTAATCATTAAGTGCTTTAAAGCAAAGTTCAAAGCCAGGAATTATAACGCCACCCTTATAGACATTAACACCATCCTGTTTGATCACAAAATCCACGGTTATAGCCGTGCCTGCGTCTATAACAACAAAAGGAGGGTCAAGCAGCGTAATACCGCCTTCGACAGCAATAAGCCTGTCCGTACCAACACCGTCTACGTTATGTTTAAAAGAAAATTTCGATCTATTATTTATCAAACCAAATTTCTTACCTATAGACTGCAGGTATAATCCAAGCTCGTTTATCATATCAGGTACGACACCTGAGACCACAACAGCATCACAGCCTATAAGGACATCCCTTGTTGACCTTGGGTCAAATCCTGTAGTAGGGAAAGAATGAAGGGTCATCCTCTCGTCCATTATCTTTATATTAGTGTTACCAACATCTATATAGGCAGCCATCGCATCTATTCTCCTCTTACTTGTTTAGAGAAATCATTTACAGCCTTCTTTATCTCACCGGCAAGGTCCAGTTTTGGTTTAACGAAAGATGGGACTTTTGATGTTGTTAGACCTATAAGGTCGTTTATGACGAGGACCTGGCCGTCGGTGTAAGGACCAGAACCTATGCCAATTGTTGGGACGCTCACCTCTTGTGTTACTGCCTTTGAAAGCTCCTCGTTAACACACTCAAGGACTATAGAAAAAACACCGGCATCACAAAGTGCTTTTGCGTCATTCATTATCTGCTCTGCAGATTTTTGAGTATTGCCCTGTGTTTTATATCCTCCAAGTTTAAGGTAACTTTGAGGTGTAAGACCAAGATGTCCCATAACAGGAACACCTGCGTTGCCGAGAGCCTTTATAAGTTCAACGTGTTCTTTGCCACCTTCTATTTTTACACCGTGAGCGCCAGTGCTCTGCATAACGTTCATAACATTTTCAAGAGATCTTTCTAGTCCCATTGAAATGCTCATGAACGGCATGTCAACTATGACAACCTTGTTAGGAGCACCTTTAACAACGGCTTTTGCATGATGTATCATATCGTTAAGCGTTACAGCGATAGTATCCTTGTGACCGAGCATTACGTTGCCCAGCGAATCACCAACAAGGATCATGTCTATGTCGGTCTGGTCCAGTATGCTGGCCATAGAATAATCATATGCTGTGAGCATAGTTATCTTGTGCGTACCTTTTTTATTCAACAAATTCCCTGGATACATGGCGCCTCCCTCTCAGCCTCAAGAAAAACTTTGAACGGCCGAGTCAAAATGTTTGGACCTTTTTCTTATCTGCTCTGCGATATTCTTTTTACTTGAACCACCAAGCGTTGAAAGGAATTTCTTGGTCTTGATGTCATCAAAGGCATTATGCATTATCTCTTTTATAGACCTTCCTTTTTCCATTTCTTCCCAGATCTTGAATCCGCCCGATGCAGCAACGGGGCTTATGGCTTCGTACATCCCTGATATGCCTTTCTCTTTTATTACGTCCAGCATGTAGGACAGCTCATAAAGGCACTCTTGAAGTGCAACCTCTTCTGATATCCCCTTTTCCTTAAGCATATTGAAAGTCTCTACTATTAACGCTGGAACTCCGCCGCAAATTATCATCTGTTCAGTAAAAAGATCAGATAATGTCTCTTCCAAAAAAGTCGATCTTATCAAAGGATAAAGTTTAAGGCCTTTAGCCAACTCTATGGCAATGTTCTTATCCTTAACGGATTCAGTATAAATAACCGCTGGAGTGTTTTTGTCGTCCAAATAATTCATCCTCATGGTCCTTGCAACGGACTTAGGCGCAAGAAGGATCTTTCTGGCATTTAGTTTGATCCCTTCATAAGAAACGCTAAAACCGTGTGCAAATATAAAAACGAACTCCGGGTCTATGATGCTTGAATATTTATCAAAGAACTTTTTGTGATCTTCATCAGGCATTAAAACACAAAACACCTTGCTGTCTGGATTTAAGAGGCCATCCTTTATGCTCTTAACCTCAAAGCCGTCATCAAGCGCTTTCTTTATGGAGGAACTCCCTTCTCTCAAGAGGACTGTAACAACAACTCCAGAGTCCCTTAGATTTTTTGCCCACACCGCACCCTGATTACCATAACCGATCACATTGACCCTCAACCTCGTACGATCGTTCGTGGTCAATGGGTCTTTCTTAAGTTCTTTTGATCTTTTTATTTCAAGGATGGTCTCAAGTGCATCTTTGGTCCAGACCCTCCAGCCCCTTCCATCACGCAGTGGTTTTGGTATGGTGCCATCCTCTTCCCATCTTATCAATGTGTTCTTAGAAACACCCAAAAGACGTGCAAGCTCTGAAGAGTTGTAATAAGGTCCGTTATATTTTTTATTCATAGGTATACCTATCTATACCCACAAATAAAAGATGTCAAGCCATCTAAACCCTAAGGCCTGTTGCGCTATACCCTTGATCTTTAAAGATATTTTCAAATAATTCGAGCTGATCCTTGTCGTAAGTTCTTTCGTTATTGCACTTTTGAATGAACAATCTATCCCTATGGTTCAAGCATGGGAGCAATTCATCTATGACAGTGGTATCTATAAAATCAGGATAGCAGGTCATTCTAAGTTCATAATCAACGCCCGAGTCTTTAATGATGTTGTAGCTTTCAAGTATCCTTGAACCATCAACTCCAAGTGAGTTTTTATATCTTTCAAAAGAGGTCTTTATATCAAGCGCAAGATAATCAACGATTTTTTTAGAGATGAGTTCTTTTATGACTTGTGGATTAGATCCATTGGTATCCAGCTTTATTAAAAGTCCGTATGTTCTTTTTATCTCTGAACAAAAATCTACAAGATCCTTTTGAAGAGTTGGTTCGCCCCCGCTTATTGATACACCGTCTATAAAACCTGCCCTTTCTTTTAAAACATCAAATATATCATCCATGGGCATGGCTTCTGGTTGTTCTGCAAAATCAAAAGATATCTGTTTGTTATGGCAGTAAGGACACTTCATATTACAGCCAATAGTGAACAGAACTGTACAAACTTTACCAGGATAATCTATCAAGCTTGTCTTTTGGACACCGGCTATCTGCACATTTATACACGGCTCATTTTATAAGTTTCTCTTATCTCGAACTCCGCTTGTTTTCCCTTGTTCCATTGTCTTACCGGTCTGTAAAAACCGACGACCCTTGAGAATACCTCTGTATCACAATGTCCGTTATCATTTGGGCACTTGTCGTGCCTGCCAGTTATATATCCATGATTTGAGCAGACTGTGAAAGTTGGTGATATCGTAAAATAAGGAAGATGGAAATTAGATGTTATCTTTTTAACAAGGTTCTTGCAGGATTCAGAGGAATCCATCGCTTCGCCTATGAAACCATGCAACACGGTACCGCCGGTGTACTGAGTTTGAAGATCGTCCTGCTGTTTTAGGGCTTCAAATATGTCGCTTGTAAAATCAACCGGCAGATGTGTCGAGTTCGTATAGAACGGGATCTCCTTCCCTTGAGTCCTTATCTCTGGGAATTTTTTCTTATCAAGCTGTGCTAGTCTGTATGAAGTTCCCTCTGCAGGGGTGGCTTCAAGATTATAAAGATGTTTTGTCTCTATCTGATATTCCCTCATCCTTTCTCTCATCAGGGTCAATATCTCTTTAGAGAACCTGTGGCCTCTTTCTGTGGTTATGGTTTCCCCGAAAAGATTAAGACAGGCTTCGTTCATTCCAACCAATCCTATAGTAGAAAAATGGTTCGCCCAGTAACTTCCATGATGCTGATATATTGGTTCAAGATATATCTTGGAGACTGGATAAAGGTTGTGGTCCATCAATTTGTCGAGGACCTTTCTCTTTATTTCCAATGAGTCTTTAGCCTTGTCCATCAGATCAATAAGGCGCTCTTTGAACTCTTTCTCGTCTGCAGAAAGATAACCAAGTCTAGGCATATTTATTGTAACAACACCTATAGAACCCGTCATAGGATTTGAGCCAAAAAGCCCTCCACCCCTTGCAACAAGCTCTCTGTTATCAAGTCTCAGCCTGCAGCACATGGACCTTGCATCCTCTGGCTTCATGTCGCTGTTAACGTAGTTAGAGAAATATGGGATACCGTACTTTTTTGTCATGTCCCAAAGGAAATCATATTTTGGGTTATCCCATTCAAAATCCTTTGTGATGTTATATGTCGGGATAGGGAAAGAAAAGATCCTTCCCATTGCATCGCCGGCCATAAGGACTTCGCAGAAAGCCCTGTTTATCATTATCATCTCTTCGTGGAAATCCTTATAGGTATCCGTTGGATGAAGAGTCCCGCCCCAGACCACAGGTTCGTCCCTGTGAGTAGACGGTACTTCAAGGTCCATGGTTATATTTGTAAAAGGTGTCTGGAAGCCAACCCTTGTAGGAACGTTCATATTGAATATGAACTCCTGCATAGCCTGTTTTATTTCTGCATATGAAAGCCCGTCGTACTTAACGAATGGTGCAAGATAAGTATCAAAGTTTGAGAAAGCCTGAGCACCAGCTGATTCTCCCTGTAGAGTATAGAAGAAATTAACTATCTGGCCCAAGGCCGCCCTAAAATGTTTTGCCGGTTTACTCTGAACCTGTCCATAACTTCCTCTAAATCCTTTTAGCAAAAGCTCCTTAAGGTCCCAGCCGCAGCAATAGGTGCTGACCAGGCCAAGATCATGAAGATGAAAATCACCCTCGCTGTGAGCTTCACGTATCTCTGCAGGGTATATCTTGTTAAGCCAGTAAAGGGCGGATACTTTAGATGAGATGTAGTTATTCAAGCCCTGCAGGGAGTAACCCATGTTGCTGTTCTCTTTTATCCTCCAATCATCCCTTCCAAGATATTCATCAATTACTTCTATAGAGTCCATCAAAAAATCCTTGGACTCTCTTATCTTTCTTCTCTGTTCTCTGTATAGTATGAAAGCCTTGGCCGTTTTTGCATGGCCAAGCTCTATCAGGGTTTTCTCGACCAGGTCTTGTATCTCTTCTACGTTAGGGGTTGTCCCGCTGGCTGCGTGCCTTTGGACCAGCATTTGATAAATATGGTACGCAACATGATCTGCTATTTTAGTATCTTTTCCACCAACAGCTTTAGCTGCTTTAAAGATAGCGTGTGATATCTTTTTCTCGTCAAAAGGAACAGTTTGGCCATCCCTCTTTACGACGTACAATAGCGAACCCGAATTTGTAGTATTTGACATATAAAACCCCCATAACCCGTAACGAAAATACTACACGTTTTAAAATTACAGTTCCATATTTTTACTAAAATCGAACTAAAATTTTTATAAAACACCTAAGTATCTGAAATATAATAAAAATGATTTTAACTGCCAGAAGACGTGATAAAATATCATTGACAAAAAAAGGAGTTTTAGGAATGGCACGAATAGGAGTGATATCGGACACGCACGGCAGTTTGTCGTCTAAGATATTCGACATTTTCAAGGATGTTGACCTGATAATACACGCAGGGGACATAGGGAAAGACGAGATAATAACTGAACTTGAGACCATAGCCAGAGTAAGTGCCGTCCACGGCAATATAGATGGCCACGATCTACTTAATAGATACCCAAGGCAGATGGTCTTAGATGAGTTCGGATTAAAGATACACGTCTCACATAAGGACAGTCACAGCGCCGGATCTGTGGATATAGCCATACAGGGCCACACACATTTGGCAGAAATTAAAAGGGAGCTAGGAAAACTTTACATCAACCCCGGAAAAGCATCAGATTCAGTCGTTATATTGGAAATAGACGACAGGTCTATTATAGATTCAAAGATAGTGTTCCTTTGATCTTTGACCTAGAGATCCTTTTTACATTCATCTATGCAGTTATCAGTAAGGAGGCCATACTCCTTACCTATAATTAAAAGCCTTTCTACTTCTTCCTTTGGCAGTGGAGGTACTCCTCCAAGCATCTTTGCAACAACACCAGTAAGGGCTGCATTCTCCAGCCTTTCAAGCTTGTTGTAAGCGCTGTATATGTCACTCCCTACAGTCAGGACACCGTGCCTTTTAAGTACAACAGCGTCGAAATTCTTTATATACCCTTCTATTATGTCGGCGTTCTGTGGACTTCCGACCGTAGAGTAGGCGGTAACGGGAATGCTGCCCATGGTGACCACGACTTCTGGAAGCACATCTACAGGAGGTTTAACATCAGCGACGGTATATGCTGTAATATATGGCGGATGAGAGTGAATAACGGCATTAATATCCGGCCTTAATTTATATGCCCTTAAATGCATCCTCCATTCAGATGATGGCTTTAACTTTTTATTACCTGATATTACTTTTGCATTCTCATCTATTACTATAAGGTCACTAGCCTTCATAAATGCCTTGTTCAGACCGCTTGGGGTCATAAGGAACTTGTTCTTTGCTACCTTGATGCTTATATTGCCATCCGTGGCACAGATAAAGCCTTTGGCGTTCATGAGCTTAGCCACCTCTATTATGCTGGCTTTAAGGTTTTTGAGGTCTTTTTCCATTGCTTAGAACCCTCCAAAACAGTGTTTAAGCCCCTTATACCAGAGGAATTAAATTATTGACATGATTAAAGCCTTTTGTTAGTTTCTCCGCTTGTTTGTGGGTCGTTA
>JAKLHL010000010.1 GCA_022710165.1 Bdellovibrionales bacterium
TATCCTTAAAAGGGTAAATGGCAGGGATGAAAAGATAGTCTTAGGGCGATTTCCCGATATAAGCATAGAACAAGCTCGTAAACTTGCACAGGTTAATAAGGGTGAAGTTGCAAAGGGTCTAAATCCTAATACTGAAAAGAAAAAACTAAAGCATGAGATGACCTTAAAAGTCCTTTTTGATGAATACCTAGAACGTTACGCTAAACAACACAAAAAAACATGGGGATACGACGAGAAGCAATTTAAACGCTATCTTTCTACGTGGCAGTATAGAAAACTAACTACTATTCAAAAGCAAGATATTGAAAGACTTCATCACAAAATTGGAGATGAACATGGGCTATATGCAGCCAACAGACTCTTGTCTTTTTTAAAAACATTGTTTAACAAGGCTAAAGAGTGGGGGTGGGATGGCGGTAATCCTGCAAACGGAGTAAAAAAGTTTCGTGAAAAATCTCGTGATAGATTTTTACAACCTCAGGAACTACCAAGGTTTTTTAAAGCGTTAGAGCAAGAAACCAATCAAACGATAAAAGATTATGTATGGCTTTCCCTACTTACAGGGGCAAGAAAATCAAACGTTCTTGCTATGCGATGGGAAGAAGTCAACTTTACAAGAAAAATATGGCGTATAACTGAAACAAAAAACTATGAATCAGTAAGCATCCCTTTGGTTAAAGAGGCACTGGATATATTAAAGAGAAGAAAAAAAGAGTCAGAGAGTGACGAGTGGGTTTTCCCAAGCCTCACCAGCGAGTCTGGACATTTAATGGAACCCAAACGGGTTTGGCAGAGAGTTCTAAAAACTGCAAAAATAGAAAATCTACGTATACATGACATTAGAAGAACACTGGGAAGTTATCAGGCAATAACTGGTGCGAGTATGTTAATTATTGGTAAGACACTGGGACATAAGTCACAACAAGCGACACAGGTTTATTCAAGACTTAATGATGACCCTGTTAGGGTCTCAATGGGTCAAGCTATAAAACTTATTATGGAGGAATCTAAAAAATGATTACTCGTGAGAAAGTATTAGAACTGTTTACTAAAGAAAAAAGTCATTTATTTGGAATAATACGTATGGATGATGATATTTTTAGATGCAGAGACATAGGAGAGGGTGAAGTTAGAAGGAAACTTAAAAGAGTATATTTTATGAGGTCTGAGGTCTTTCATGTCAGGAATGTTTTAGGACGTCTTGCTCATCCTAAACTTCTTGAACTAGAACACATGATTGGTTTTTATATATGTGACATGTTAGAGCAGGCAAACTTATTTAATGAAAAAGATTTTTCTACCATTTGGAGTGACTGTTCATTGCTCTTTAATGCCATTAACCGTTCGCATGAAAAGATAAGAGAAGAAATTAAAGGACTAGGAATAGGGCATGATATAGAAATCTTATATTTTATTCTTTTCTGGAGAAAGGTAGAACAGCTTTTTTTAATTGAAGATAATGACGTAGATAGTGCTTTTGTTTTGTTTCGTGATGCAATGGAAACTTATAGGAGGTATTTCTTAACTCAAACTTTTTTTAAACTAATGGATAACACCAATAAGCATACCCCTAAGTTAATTGAAGCAACAGCCAACCTAATGAAGTATCACGATGAAAAAGGTAGGCAAGAAGTCCATGCACTTTATAAAAAACAGAAAATAGAAGCGGGCAAAGCTAGTCGTGAGAAAGAGTATGGTGCTATAAAAAGATTTGTTTTAGACATGTATAGTGAGCGTAAATATACCAGCATGAGACAGGCTGCGAAAGAAATAGAAAAAAAATATAAAGAATGGATAAAAACTCAATCAGAGATTAAGCCTCTTTCTAGAACAAACAGTTTTGAAACAATTTACAAGTGGATTAGGGAAATCAATACCCGTAAGCATTAGCGTATGGCTTCAACATGCTGACATAATACTTTAGCACGCTGACGCTCTGTTATTATTAACAAAAATGTCCATAATGGTCTCTGTGATAACAAATTTATCTGGAGGTTATTGTGGATAAACATGAAACTGAACAACTACTTTCTCGTCAAGAAACAGCAAAATTTTTAGGAGTTACCGAGGGAACTCTAGCTGTGTGGGCTTGCACAAAAAGGTATGATTTAAAGTATGTTAAAGTGGGTCGCCTTGTTAAATATCGCTATTCAGATATTGAAAGGTTTTTAGAACAGCGAACACAGAACAGTAATTCTCCAAGCATAGGTAAGTAAAATGGAGAATTATATAGTCCCTAGACAGCTTCAAAAAGATGGGGTGGGCTTTGTTAAGCTAAAGCCACAATCAAAAGTCCCGTTTGAAAAAGAATGGCAGAATAATCCTTATAATTATTCGTCTATAAATGAATGGGTTAGTGCTAATAATAACTATGGGATTATCGGCGGATATGGCGACCTTGTAGTTGTTGATGCTGATACGGAAGAATTGCGTTGCATTATAAAAGAGAAGCTGTGTCAGACGTTTTCTGTCAAAACTCCTAAAAAAGGTGAACACTTCTATTTTTATTGTAAAGGTCTTGATGCGAAAGTTGTGCTAAACAAAGGTAATGTGCATCACGGAGAAATTATTGCTAAAGGGTCGCAAGTTGTCGGTGCTGGGTCAATACATCCTGAAACTGGAACAGAATACACCGTTGAGAACGATATTGATATTGCCAACATAACAAAAGAAAAACTCTATGAAGTATTAAAAGACTATATACCTAATTCAACGCAAGGAAGAGAAATTCATAAAGATTATAAATCTCTAATACAGCGATATGGAGAACCCTATTATTTAAATGACAAAGGCTTCCTTACATCGCTAAATCAGTCTTTCTGGGCAGGGTTACATAGTGCGGAACATATTGAACTATATGAGCCAAGAGAAAAAGAGTTTTATCGCTATGACTCAGAGACAGGGCTTTATAAAGAGGTGTCGGAAGATATAATTAAACAAGAAATATGCAAAAGATTGCTACAGGTTTCAAGAGACCACTCTTTAAGGGCATTGGAACAGAAAAGAACGAACTCGGCTTTAAGTCAGATTGTTTCGCACCTTAAAGGCATTGAAGAAAAAAAGTATATCTTCGTTGATAAGAAAAAGGTTATCCATCTTACCAATGGAGTTATTGAGTTTAAGGAAAACAGCAATGCTGATTTTGTGAGTTTTTCTCCTGACTTCTATTCAAGGAATAGCTCTCCAATCACCTTTAATGAAAATGCAAAGTGCGAACGGTTTTTAAATGAATTTTTAAGACCAGCGTTACAGGAAGATGATGTTATTTTACTACAAAAGTATATAGGGCTATGCCTTTTAGGGAGTAATCTTATACAGCGGTTCTTAATCCTAGACGGTAAGGCTGGTAGAGGTAAGTCAACACTCTCAATTATTATTCAAAAACTTATAGGGATGAATAACGTATCAGAATTGCGAACCAAGCAGTTAAGCGAGAGATTTGAATTATATAGGTTTAGGAAAAAGACCTTGTTGGTTGGTGTTGACGTGCCTGGCAGATTTCTTTCTGAAAGGGGTGCTTATGTAATAAAGGGACTTGTCGGCGGAGATTGGTTTGATGCCGAGCAAAAAGGTGGGACTGGTAATTTTCAGATAAAAGGTAATTATTGTATCGTTATAACTTCTAACTCCAGACTGCAAGTTAAGTTAGATGGTGATTTGGGTGCTTGGAAAAGGCGATTATTGATTGTTGATTTTAACGCACCAGCTCCAAAAAAGAAGATTCCAAACTTTGCAGACATTCTTTTAAAGGAAGAGGCGAGCGGGATATTAAACTGGGCATTGGAAGGATTAGCTTTATTATTCCAAGATATTGATAACTACGGTGATATATTCCTATCAGATAGGCAACAAGCAATAGTTGATAGCCTATTGGCTGAAAGTGATAGTTTAAGGTGTTTTTTAGAGGAGAGGGTTGTCAGCATCACTGATGGTGATTTATCAATAAATGAAATTGTAGAGAGATATGCGGAATACTGTCCAACAAAGAGCTGGAACCCCAAGCCTATTACAGTTATTCAAAAGGAAGTTGAAGAACTGATGCTTGAACTATTTCAGACGGCAAAATCACACTCAATAAAACGAGAAGGTAAAAGTGTCAGAGGGTTTAGAAAGGTTACTTTCAAGGAATAGATTATGACTTTAGATATTACAAAACTTGAAAACGTGAATTGTCAGCAAGAGAAGATACTTGCCCGATGCCCTGCTTGTTCTGAAATTGGACAGGATAAAAAAGGAGAGCATTTATTCATAGATGATGAAGGTAGATTTGGTTGCATAGTTTATCCCGACAAAGCAGGTAAAGAACACAGGAAAAGGATTTTTACACTTGTCGGTATTAAAACAACGGAGCGATACATAACCGTTAAGAACAACGATAATAAACAAACGGGTGTTATTATTTTGGATGTATTGGGACGGCTGGGACGCCAAAAAAATAGTTTGTCTAAAAAAACAGAAATACCTGATGTATTTTCTAATAAATTAGAAACTGACTATAAAAACAGTGTCCCAAGTGTCCCAGATAAAGACATAGAATGGCTCTTTGAAGACTTTATTGAGAGAGCATCCATAAAGGAATATGAAGCAGGACTGGCAAGGCATATAGCAGAAAAGCAGGCTTTTATAGATGTCGTTTCAGCTAATGATTTAGGAAAAAAACGGAGATTTTTTTGATGGGCAGATGGTCTTATTCTAATAGGTGGACGGTTGAAGATTGCAAGACAATCACAACAAAATTTCTTAATGAGCATAAATACTTTAATGGCGGTGTTCGTTGGGGGAGCATGAGTTGGTCTCGTAACGGCGAAAAAACGGGAAGCATTAGTTTTAGCGTTTCAACGATACAGGGAGAGGAATATATACATTTTAAATATACACAAACGAACAGAGACACAAAAGAAAAGACTGAGCTTGATTATAAAGTACAACTTACTTGGACACCGTGTTACTTCGGGGGGCGTAGATGGTGGTTTATATGCCCTCTGATAGTTAATGGCAGGGAGTGTAATCGCAAGGTGGGTGTTTTATATCTTGGTAACGGAAAGTATTTTGGATGCAGGCACTGCTACAACCTCACCTATACAAGCTCAAAAGAGAGTCACAGCTTTGATAGATTATATCGGGATTTGGGTATGGGTTTTGGAATAACAGCAAAACAAGTAAAAAACATTTTAAGAGGAGGATTTTGATTATGGCTACGGAAAAACAGATAAAAGCTAACAAGGAAAATGCTCAATTATCTACAGGAGCAATAACAGAGGAGGGCAAGGCTATAGTCGCCTGTAATGCCATTAAACACGGCATATTTGCAAAGACCCTTGTTATAGGAGGTGGATACATAAGGGAGGACGAAAATGAATATAAAGAGCTTCTGGATAATCTTACTGAAACTTTGCATCCAAACAATCAATTGGAACATCTTCTGGTTGAGAAAATAGCGACCGACTTCTGGAGATTAAAACGAGTAATTCGCTTTGAAACAGCTAGCATCCACGCTTTTTTAAGAGAACTTGTTGCTAATCGTTATAGCGATGGCAATTTTATGAATACCGTCAGAGATAACAGCCAACTAGATAAAGGTATTGCAGAAAAACGGTCATATATTCAATGGAATAAAAAGTATCTCAAATGTTTAAGAGAGGGCATAGCTACTTTTGATAAACCAGAATGGGATGGTGGGGGTGTGCTTGTGGATATTGAAGATAAATTACTTCTTGTTTGCGAAGAATTGGGTATAGATATTGGAGAGGACGATGACGCAACATTTGATTTTCTGCAAGACATGATAAAGAAAGCAGGGCTAACAGAAGAAAATATACGAGAGGCACTTATTACAGCTTTAGAGAATAAAAATGAAAAGTACGAAGCTGAAATATCAGAAATGGAACGGCAAAAAAAGAGCAATAATGAGGCTGATGCTTTTAATGCAGAGTTAGGGTCTTTGCCATCCACAGATAACGCCGATAAGATTATGCGTTATGAGTCTTTTATTCAGAAATCCATAGCTCAAAATTTAATACTACTTAGGAACTTACAAAGGGTGTGATAATTGGGTTTGTTTTGCAGAAAACAGTATCTTGACTAAGAGATATCCTTGAAAAATTGAGCTAGTGATATATTGAGGGCTTTGGTTATTGAATAAAGCACAGATACGGAAAAGCTATATTTAGCTGTCTCCACTTCATGTAAATACTTAGTTGAAATATCAGACTGAAAGGCAAGCTCTTCCAGTGTTAGCCCCTGCTTCTGTCTAAGAGTTCTAACTTTAATGCCCACCTTTCTCAAAAATGACCATTCAGGCTTGTAGTGTGTTTCCGCTTTCGCCATAACGTATGCGTCACCCCTCTTTCCCAAGAGTAGAGGTAAAACGGGACTATAAACATAACGTATGCGTTGAAAATCTTTAAAATGTAATATAACGTATGCGTTAAAGAGGTCTTTAATGGGTTTGAAGGATGTAACCAAAGAAACCGCCTATTCAGCTATAAAGAAGCTAACGGAACGGTTTCAAGATAACTATGAATCATACAAAAATCAAAACTACAACGAAACCCAAACCCGTATAGACTTTATAAATCCTTTCTTTAAGGCTCTCGGCTGGGATATGGACAACGAACAAGGTTTTGCGGAGGCTTATAGAGAAGTAATCCACGAAGATAGGGTCAAAGTAGGTGAAGCTGTAAAAGCCCCTGACTATTGCTTTACTGTTCAAGGTCAGAAAAAGCTTTTTTATGTAGAAGCAAAAAAACCAAGCGTTACTATTAAGGATGACGTTCATCCCGCATATCAAGTCAGACGTTACGGATGGAGTGCGAAACTTCCCTTATCCGTAGTAACAGATTTTGAGGAACTTGCTGTATATGACACATCCGTAAAGCCAAACCCAAAAGATAACGCTTCCGTAGCTAGAATAAAATATATTACTTGTGACAAATACTTAAATAAAGATGAGTTTGATTTTATATGGGATACGTTTTCCAAAGAAAAAGTTCTTAAAGGCAGTTTTGATAAATATATCAAGTCCGATACTAAAAAACGAGGCACTAGCTCCGTTGATAAAGAGTTCTTGGAATCCCTTGATTCTTGGCGTGAAGAACTTGCTAAAAATATAACAAACCGTAACGCTGATGATGGCTTCACAGATGAACACATAAATTATGCTGTTCAAAACATTTTAGACAGGATTATCTTTTTACGTATTTGTGAGGACAGGGGTGTAGAGCCTTACGGAAAACTTCAAAAGATTTCAGAAGAATATACCATATATCAAAAATTGCTTAAATACTTTTATGAGGCGGATGAAAGATATAATTCAGGTTTGTTCAGGTTTAAAAAGGATAAAAACAACCCGCAAACCCCCGTTGATGATGTAACACCAAAACTAATCCTAGACGATAAAGTCTTAAAAAAGATAATAAAGGAGCTATACTATCCTGAAAGCCCATATCAATTCTCTGAGATACCCGTTGAAATACTAGGACAAGCCTACGAACAATTTCTAGGCAAGGTCATAAGGGTTACAAAGGGCGGTATATGCAAGATTGAAGAAAAGCCCGAAGTAAGAAAAGCTGGGGGCGTCTATTACACCCCTGAATATATCGTTGATTATATCGTAAAGAACACCGTCGGCAAACTCATTGAAAGCAAAAAGCCCAAAGACATAGAAAAAATTAAAATTGTTGACCCTGCCTGTGGTAGTGGCTCTTTCCTAATTGGTGCATATAAGTATCTGTTAAACTATCATCTTGAATACTACACTCAGGCAAAAAAACAGACCAAAGAAATTAAAAATGCATTAACCCCTGATGGAAGGCTTACAACAAATGAAAAAAAGAGAATACTCTTAAATAACATCCACGGAGTGGATATAGATTCTCAAGCTGTAGAGGTAACAAAGCTAAGTCTTTTATTAAAAGCGATGGAAGGCGAAACAGAAAGTTCTATAAAACAACAAATGGTTCTATTTCACGAAAGAGTTTTACCTACGCTTGATAATAATATCAAATGTGGGAACTCCCTTATAGGGATGGATTTTTATGAGGGGGAATTACTAGGACTAGATGGTGAAACGACAAGACGCAAAATAAAACCGTTTGATTGGAGAAATGGATTTCCAGAAGTATTCAAGCAAGACGGCTTTGATGCTGTAATAGGGAATCCTCCGTATGTCATTTTAGATGGAGATAACACCACTAACGATTATTTCAAAAGTAAATACAATGTATCAAGGGGAGGAAAAACTAATTTATATAAACTTTTTATAGAAAAATCATATCATCTGCTCAAAACAAATGGTTTGCTCGGTTTTATCTGTCCGAGTAATTATCTTTCTAGTGCTGACAGCTTAGAACTAAGAAAGCTATTACTGAATAATACCAATATAAGAGAAATAATAGAATATACAGAAAAAGATAAAGTTTTTCTAGGTGTAACACAGGCTCTTACAACGATAACGTTTGAGAAAACGAACTCTCTACCAAGACAGAACCTTTTTATCAAAACTAGCAAACATGGTGTTTCTACAGTTAATCAAAAGAGTTTTTATGGCAGCGATGACCTTGAGTTTATCCCTATTAACAGTATTATCAAAAAAATGCAGAAAAATGAAAAAAAGTTTCAAGACATAATAGAAGGATTTCAGGGAGAAATTAACGTAAGTACGAAAAAAGAACATTTTTGCAATAAACCCCAAAAAGGACTTGTCCCATTATTAAGGGGTAATCTTGTTTTTAGATATAATTTTATAGAACCATTAGAGTATTGCCCTCTTGAAATAGACACTAGAAAGCATTGGAAGCTCTCTAGACTCGTATTTCAAGAAGTTTCAAATCAAGCACAGCCAAGAAGAATAAAAGCTATGTTGATAGAGCCAAACTATCTGTGTGGACATACAACTAATTATTGTTTTATCAAAAATGGAAGTGCTTGTGACTTATTATTTTTGCTTGGTGTTTTGAACAGTTCACTAGTAAATTATTATTTTAAGTATTTCAATAATACAAATCATGTTCCAATAGGAGAAATAAAAAAAATACCGATTTGCGTCAATACGTCGTCTAAAGAATATACTAATATAATCACTTTAACAAAATCTATGTTAGTCTTAAATGAAAAGGAACGAAAAACCAAAACGCCATACGAAAAAGAACAAATCAAAACGCAGACAGCTTACACCGATAAAAAGATAGATGAACTTGTCTATCAGATTTACGGACTTACAGAGGAAGAAATAAAAATTGTAGAAAGGGATGTTGACTCGCTCTTAGAAAAGGGGGAATTATGATTAGCTATGTGAAGCCTCAAAAAATAAACATTAAAAGCCATTCAGAACTTAATGAGAAATGGGTTCAAGAAGTGATAGCCAATGACCCCTCCATTATTGGTTTAGGTGACCTAATACTAAAAGATAAAGAAAGGATTCAACCTCTTGCTGGAAGATTAGATTTACTTCTGCAAAACGAGGATGCAACGAAGAGATATGAAGTTGAAATCCAATTGGGTAAAACTGATGAGAGCCACATAATCAGAACTATTGAATACTGGGATATAGAGCGTAAAAGATTTCCTCAATATGAACATTGTGCTGTCATAATTGCTGAAGATATTACAAGTCGTTTCTTAAATGTAATTAGTCTTTTTAACGGAGCCATCCCCTTAATTGCTATTCAAATGAACGCTATTAGAGTCGGAGATAGCACATCCCTTATATTTACTACTGTATTAAACCAGCTGACTTTGGGTTTGGTAGATGAAGATGAAGAAGTTGCTGAAGTTACGGATAGAACCTATTGGGAACAAATGAGAGGCACGAAACAAACAGTTAGTATGGCAGATGATGTTCTAGAGTTAATTAAAACACTCTCTCCTAGTTTTGAATTAAAATATAATAAGTTTTATATTGGTTTGGCAGATAATGGACAACCAAATAATTTTGTAATTTTCAGACCACAAAGAAATATAATGAGATTTGAAATTCGAATCCCAAAATCAGCCGAAATTGAAAACAAAATTGAATCTGTTGGTCTTGATATGCTTGATTATGACGACAGATGGGGTAGATACAGAATAAAATTAAATAAGGAAGATATAAAAAAGAATAAAGATTTCATAATAGAATTGCTTAAAATTGCTTATGAGAAATGATAGACTTGAAGAAAATGTAGTGATATTGAGGTGGTCTAGGTTAATCTTATGTCGGAGTGTCTATTATGATTTATATAAACATTCTTGCTATTTTAATTTCTCCAATCGTCGCTCTCTTATTAACAAAATACTTGCAGAATCGTAAAGAAGTAAGAGAACGGCAGTATAACGTTTTTATTACTTTAGTTTCTAGTAGGCATAAAAATATAGACCACGAACAAGCGAAAGCTTTTAATTCTATTGATATTGTTTTCCATAATTGTGAGGGTGTTAGAAAATCATGGAAGGAGTATTTTGAACTAATACATCAGCCTAACAGGATTTCAGAATGGGACAATAAAAGATTAGAGCTTCTTAAGGCTATGAGTGATGTTGTAGGGTATAAAAACATTATTGACCATTTAGATTTAGGCAGAGTGTATTCCCCTGTCGGATTAACAGAAGAACAAGCAACTCAAAAAAGGTTGGCGGAGAGTATGATTTCTTTCTTTGAATCTAATAACCCCAAAAAGGAGAAATAAAAATAATGAAACTTGACTATGATTTTTTAAAATCAATACTCAAAGAAATTAGGGATAATCCGAGTGCAAACGGCTATCATGTTACAAGAATCCCCTCTCCTGCGGGGCATCCAGATGGTTCTATTTGGGATGATTTTGATAAAAAAGTATATCATTACAAAATTCTTAGAGATGGTGGTTATGTTTATTGCGATATTAACGAAATTAAATTGCGTGGAGAAGTAATGGCTAACGAGATTGTCTATCAAGGGTTGACTGAATTGGGACACAATCTTTTAGAGGCTATGGAAAATGATACAGTGTGGAATCATATTAAAGATGGAGTTAAGGAACAAAGTGTAGCGATGTTGAAACAAATACCAGCGTTAGCAGTTACCTTTCTTAAAAGCTATATTCAGAATAAATAACTATTCGCTTCTTTGCGGAACCAGTGCGGAACCGCAATTTCACAAATAAAAAAGGCTTTGAAACGTTTTCGCCTCAAAGCCTTACTAGTATTGAGTTTTATTTGGTGGGTGATATAGGATTTGAACCTATGACCCGCTGATTAAGAGTCAGCTGCTCTACCAACTGAGCTAATCACCCGCCGGGAAATACTTTTGCTATACCAACGAACATTTGTCAAGCGTGAGAGTTTTAATTAAGAGATATCGTAAACACAGGTACAGGTATACTTTTAGAAACCATCGCGCAGGCTTAAAAAGCCGAGTTGACGCAGGGTTTTTAAGCCGAGCCGTAGACGTCCCGATAGGGAACGTCGAGGTTGAGAAAAGTATACCTGTACCTATACTCTCAGGCTTGATTTTTAGCGGATTTCCGGGTACTTATAGTGCCCTATGGATATAGACACAAAAGACAACCTTGCGTTCGAGTTCTTTAACATAATCCTTCCCGCGACAAAGGTTGAGGATGCGATAAACAATATCAAGGACCTGGTCGCAAGCGGTGATGTGAACCATGAAGTGGAGGATAACATCCTCAAGGCAGAGCTTTACGTCGCTAACCTTGCACAAAGAAAGGTCCCCCTAAGCACAAGGATACTTACTCAGATATCAAAGATAACCTACAGCAGGATATACTCCTGGGCCGGTAAGTTAAAAGTAGAGGCAAGGCCGGCCATGGAAGATATGATACTTAAGATCACTTCCGTGTGGGAAAGTTCCCTCATGGACGAGGAATTAAAGCTTGAAACACTGGCCTTTGCATATCATGCGATACTAAAGCATAAGCCTTTCTTTGACGGTAACGAAAAAGTGGCTCGTCTTTTCGTGAACTATCTTGGCCTAAAGTACGGCACCTGCCTTTTTAGCGTAGCACCTTTAAAGACCGACGAGGCCTCTTATGTAAAGTTCCTCAGGGATTTAAAGACCGCAGACAAGGGAGATCTTAAACCGATAAAGGAAAGGATACGTAACGTACTGTATATAAGTTCTGGTTCGCTAAGTTCATCAAAACTTGGTCCTTCAGCGTCTGTTAGGGACTAAGAGTTAAAGGAGTTAAGCAAATGAAAAAGTCAGACTGGTTGGAACGCTATCAAAAAATGACCTCCAAATATCCGGAGAGAAAAAAGGAGTTCACCACTGGTTCCGGTACTCCGGTCAACAGCCTCTATACTCCGCAGGATATGGGAGACACAGAGAACGCCCATTACGAACAGAAAATAGGCTATCCGGGCGAATATCCTTATACAAGGGGTGTACAGCACACCATGTACAGGGGAAGGTTTTGGACCATGCGTCAGTATGCCGGTTTTGGCGACGCTGAAGAGTCCAATCAAAGGTACAGGTACCTTTTGGATTCAGGTCAGACGGGACTTTCTGTTGCCTTCGATCTTCCTACTCAGATAGGTTACGATTCAGATCATTCCATGTGCAAGGGTGAAGTTGGAAAGGTCGGTGTCGCGATAGACACACTTAAGGACATGGAGATACTCTTTAAGGGTATACCTGTGGACAAGGTTTCCACTTCTATGACGATAAACGCCCCTGCAAGCGTTCTTCTTGCGATGTACATAGTTAATGCCGAAAAGCAGGGAATAAAAAGGAGCGCTCTTACAGGGACCATACAGAACGACATATTAAAGGAATATATAGCAAGGGGAACTTACATCTTTCCTCCAACACCGTCTATGAGACTCATCACTGATATTTTTGAGTTCTGCTCAAAAGAAGTGCCAAAGTGGAACACTATAAGTATTTCCGGCTACCATATAAGGGAGGCAGGTTCTTCTGCCGCGCAGGAAGTCGGTTTTACTCTTGCCGACGGTATAGCTTATGTTGATGCGGCTATAAAGGCCGGCCTGGGGGTTGATGATTTTGCGCCAAGACTTTCTTTCTTCTTTAACGCACATAACGACCTATTGGAAGAGGTAGCAAAGTTCAGGGCGGCAAGAAGGCTCTGGGCAAGGATAATGAAGGACAGGTTCAAAGCCAAGGACGAGAAATCACTCATGCTTAGGTTCCATACCCAGACTGGAGGTTCCACCCTTACGGCTCAGCAGCCAGATAATAATATAGTCAGGGTCGCTGTACAAACTCTTTCTGCAGTGCTCGGAGGCACACAAAGCCTTCACACAAATTCAAGGGATGAGGCTCTTGCCCTCCCAACAGAGCAGAGCGTTACCATAGCCTTGAGGACTCAGCAGATAATAGCCGAGGAATCAGGCGTAACTAACACAGTAGATCCTCTTGCAGGTTCTTACTATGTTGAGTCCCTCACCGACAAAATAGAGGAACAGGCCATGCAGTATATCTCTAAGATAGACGACATGGGCGGAGTTGTTAAGGCAATAGAGGGCGGATACATACAGAAAGAGATACAGGATTCTTCATACAAATATCAGCTTAGCGTTGAGACCAAGGACAGGATAGTCGTTGGGGTCAACAAATACACCATGCAGGAAACGGCGAAGGGAGAACTTTTAAGGGTTAATCCTGAGGTGGAGAAAAAGCAGGTCGCTAAACTTGCTTCAGTTAAGAAGGAACGTTCAATGAAGGATGTAGAGGCAAGGCTTGCAGATGTAAGAAAGGCCGCAAAAGAAGGGACCAATCTTATGCCTCCGATCATTGAGGCTGTAAAGGTCTACGCAAGCATAGGAGAGATCTGCGGAGTGATGAGGGAAGTGTTCGGCGAATATAAGGAAAAAATAATTATATAGCTTTGGAGGCTTACAAAGATGAGCGGAAAAATAAGAGTACTAGTAGCAAAGCCGGGCCTCGACGGCCACGACAGGGGAGCAAAGGTAGTTGCAAGGGCTCTAAGGGATGCAGGTTTTGAGGTCATATATACAGGCCTAAGAAAAACACCTCAAGAGATAGCTCGTATTGCTTTGGAAGAAGATGTGAACGCTGTAGGGCTTAGCCTTTTAAGCGGTGCTCACAACGAACTTTTCCCTGCTGTAATTGCAGAGCTTAAGAAAGCCGGACTTAACGACGTGATAGTGTTTGGCGGAGGCGTTATCCCGGAAGAAGATATACCTTTCTTGAAAAAAAGCGGTCTTGGTGCTGTGTTCACTCCAGGTACTTCGCTTCAGACCGTAGTTGATTTTGTAAAGAACAATGCGAAACTAAGGTAATAGATGAAAACTTTAGCAGAGATATCAAGGGCCCTTACGACTGTCGAGAACAGAAAAGAGGGTTATCTTGACCTTTTGGACAAGCTCTACAAACAGGGAAAACCAGTGAGGGTGATAGGTGTTACCGGAGCCCCTGGTGCAGGCAAAAGCACACTTGTTGATGCCTATGTGAACCTTTTGGCCAACGAAGGCAAGAAAGTCGCTGTCATAGCAGTTGACCCAAGCTCTCCTTTCTCCGGCGGTGCGCTTTTAGGCGACAGGATAAGGATGAGCTCCAATTCTGACAACATCTTCATTAGAAGTGTTGCCACAAGGGGTGCGATGGGCGGAGTTAGCGACGCTGTATTTAACATGATAGTGGTGTTTAGGGCCGCAGGATATGACTACATAATAGTTGAGACCGTGGGTGTGGGGCAGAACGAGATAAGCATCTCTAAGCTTAGCGACCTTACAATGCTGGTCATGAACCCAGGCACCGGCGACGATATACAGATGATGAAAGCAGGCATAATGGAGATAGGGGATATCTTTGTCATAAACAAGAGTGATCTTGCAGGTGCTGACGAGCTTGAGGCTTTTTTGAAGGCAAGTTTCCCAGAAAGGACCGATAAAGTGTTCAGAGTATCTGCAAAAAAGAACGAAGGTATAGACCAGCTAAAGAAAGGCATAGAGGCCGTTTTCAAAAAAGACGCTGAATTGATCTCAAAGAGGACAGAGAAGATATTAAAAGAAGGGCTTAAGTACCTCATCATGAGTGAAGTATCAAGAAAGCTTGATAAGACCCTGAGCGAGGCTGATCTTAAGATAGAAGAGATAATCTCTGCAAAGGAAAGCCCTTATTCCCAGATGAAGAAAGTATTAAAGAGCTCTTTTCTAAAATAGGAGGATAAGATGGTAACAAAGATCGATCACATAGGTATAGCAGTGAACAGCATCGACGAGCAGATACCTTATTACAGGGATGCTCTTGGTCTTGAGGTAGAGAAGGTCGAGACCGTTGAGAGCGAAGGTGTAAAGGTCTGCTTCATAAAGGTCGGGGACACGCATATAGAGTTGTTAGAACCCATAAGTGATACCTCTCCTGTTAAAAAATTCCTTGAAAAGAACGGTCAGGGTGTACACCACATAGCCTATTCAAGCAGTGACATAGTAAAGTCAGTCCTTGACGTAAAAGGTAAGAACTTTCAGCTTATAAACGAGACGCCAAAGACAGGCGCAAAAGGAAAACTCATATGCTTTCTTCACCCAAAGTCCACCTTTGGGGTATTGACGGAGATTTGCCAGGAAACAGAAGTTCACTGATCAAGGGGGCTTTAAATGACCAGTATTTCAAAGCTACACAAGGTAATGGAGCTTAAGGAAAAGGCCCGGCTTGGCGGCGGAGAGGAAAGGATAGCCGACCAGCACGCCAAGGGAAAGCTCACTGCCAGGGAAAGACTGGAGCGTCTGCTGGACGAGGGAAGCTTTGAAGAAATGGACATGCTCAAGACCCATCGCTGTACCTACTTTGGTATGGAAAAGAAAAAGTTCTACTCCGACGGTGTAATAACAGGCCACGGCACCATCGACCACAGGCAGGTCTTTGTGTTCGCCCAGGACTTCACTGTTCTTGGAGGCAGCCTTTCTCAGACCTACGCAGAGAAAATATGCAAGATAATGGATATGGCCTATAAGGTCGGCACTCCAATAATAGGACTTAACGATTCAGGCGGTGCAAGGATACAAGAAGGTATAGATTCGCTTGCAGGTTATGCAGACATATTCCTTAGGAACGTAATGTATTCTGGTGTAGTACCACAGCTTTCTGCCGTGCTTGGTCCATGTGCAGGCGGAGCTGTTTATTCACCTGCGATAACTGACTTCATAGTTATGAGCAAGGGTTCCCACATGTTCGTTACAGGCCCCAAAGTGGTAAAGACCGTCACCAACGAGGACGTTGATGAAGAGACGCTCGGCGGTGCCATGGTGCATGCCTCAAAGAGCGGTAACGTCCATTTTGTTACTGACACAGAAGAAGAATCCCTGATGATACTCAGGAAGATAGTGAGCTTTATTCCTCAGAACAACATGAACGAAGTCCCTATAATACAGACCAGCGATCCGATAGAGAGGGAAGAAGAATCACTTAACACAATAATACCTGACAGCCCTGTGCTTCCTTATGACATGCTTGATGTGATCTACAACGTCGTTGATAACGGAGAATTCCTGGAAGTCCAAAGATATTTTGCCCCGAACATCATCTGCGGTTTTGCACGTATGGGCGGGCGCAGTGTTGGCATAGTCGCCAACCAGCCTAAGGTGCTTGCAGGTGTGCTTGATATAAACTCCTCAAAAAAAGCAGCGCGTTTTGTTCGGTTCTGTGACAGTTTTAATATCCCGCTTTTGACATTTGTCGACGTTCCTGGCTTTCTTCCGGGCACTATTCAGGAGTACGGAGGAATAATACAGAACGGTGCTAAACTGCTTTATGCATTTGCAGAGGCTACGGTCCCAAAGATAACCGTTATAACAAGAAAAGCATATGGCGGAGCTTACGACGTAATGAGCTCAAAGCATTTAAGGGGTGATGTGAACCTTGCATGGCCTACGGCAGAGATAGCAGTGATGGGTGCAGAGGGCGCTGTAGAGATACTCTACAGAAAGGAATTGATGTCCGCCCCAGACCAGGCTTTGCTTAAACAAAAACTTGAAAAAGAGTACAGGGACACGTTCTCAAGCCCTATACTTGCCGCAGAAAGAGGTTATATCGACGATATAATCCAGCCTTCAATGACCAGGTTCAAGATAATAAAATCACTTGTGACGTTGAGCACGAAAACGGATTCTAATCCGGCCAAGAAGCACGGCAATATACCTCTATAGGAGTTTTATAGATGCTGCAGGATGGCTTAGTTGTATCTTTGGTAAGTATTTTGGTTGTCTTTTTTGGGATGGCCTTGATCATCACTCTCGTGGCATGGCTGGGTGATATAACGCTAAAGAGAACACAAAAAAAGGTCTCGACCCATTTAAAGCCCATGACCAAACAGGAAGTAAAGGTCCCTGCTGATGTAAGTTCAGCTATAGCAATGGCTATTTATCTTCATAAGTTCTTCTCTGAAGAGGAACACCATATGATCACTATACAAAAATCTACCATACCTTTTTCACCGTGGGTGACCAAGGGCAGGAACAGTGTAGTTACGCAGAATAACACTTTCTACGGAAGGAGGAAGTAATGAAAGAGTTTGAATTCCTTATCCACGGCAACCAATATAAGGTGAAGATACTTTCTTTCACTGAAGGTGAGGA
>JAKLHL010000100.1 GCA_022710165.1 Bdellovibrionales bacterium
GGCCTGCGTTTGCAAGTGTCCTTGGTGCTATGCAGATGGCTCCCAATACTTTGCCTTCTTGATAGGTCTTTTTTGCAAGGTCCAGCGCATACTTGTCATTCCAATATATTGATGATCCGCCCCCGCCTATGAATACAACACCGTCGTAGTTCTTTAGGTCCGCGTTCTTAAGGAGTATGTCCGGCTTTGTTGTGCCTCCCATACTGCCTTTGGCAAGGTCCAATGAGGTAGAGGCTGTTTCAGTACTTATGGACTTTGCCTCTATTTCTTTTTTTGTATCAAAATACTCTTCGTCACGAAAGTTCTGAGGGGCTACAACTAATAATAATTTGTTCATTTTCTTAGCCTCCAAATCATTCATAGTGTTCAGCTGAGCGAGCAGTAAAAGTATCTTTAGGATTGCCATACTATCTTGCCGTCACAGATCGTGTGTTTTACCTTTCCTCTCATCTTTTGTCCCTTGAAAGGGGTATTCTTGCTCTTGGATATTATCTTGTCATCGCTGTAGGTCCATTCTTCGTTAAGGTCAAAGATGACTATGTCGGCAGGTTCGCCTTTCTTTAGGCTTCCGCCCTTTACGCCAAGTATCTTTGCAGGGTTGGTCGACATCAGCTTTATCAGTGTTGGAAGGTTTATGTCGTTGTCGTGGACCAGTTTTAGGCAGAGTGAAAGTGCCGTCTCAAGACCTATCATCCCGCTCTTTGAAAGCTGGAACTCTATGTCCTTTTTTTCCATGCTGTGTGGTGCATGATCCGTTGCTATGCAGTCTATGGTCCCGTTCTTCAAGCCCTGTTTTAATGCTTTTATATCTTTTTCCGTCCTTAGAGGAGGATTTACCTTTGTGTTTGGGTCATATGTTGTTACAGCTTCTTCAGTAAGGAAGAGGTGATGAGGTGTTACCTCTGCGGTCACAGGGATGCCTGCCTGTTTAGCGTCGGAAATTACCCTAACGCTCCCTGCGCATGACACATGGGCTATGTGAGTCTTACATCCTGTGTGGTCAGAAAGGGCTATATCCCTTGATACCATTATCTCTTCGCTGACAGCAGGGACTCCCCTTAAGCCAAGCTTCATGGAGTAGTAGCCCTCGTTCATCACGCCTTCGCCTTTAAGGTTGGTGTCTTCGCAGTGGTCTATTACGGGGATATTGAACTGTTTGCAGTAGTCCATGGCCTTTCTCATTACGTATGAGTTCATTACACAGCTTCCGTCGTCGGAAACTGCGACTATGCCGGCCTTAAGCATCTCTCCTATCTCTGCAAGCTGTTCGCCTGCCTGTCCAACTGTGATGGAGCCGATAGGGTAGACCTTTATAACGCCTTCCTCTTTTGCCTTGGTCTTTATATAAGCTGTAACGTATGGGTTGTCGTTCACAGGATGGGTGTTAGGCATGCAGGCAAGTGTGGTGTATCCTCCGCTTGCGCCGGCCAAGGTACCCGTTGCTATGGTCTCTGCACCCTCGTGCCCTGGTTCTCTTAAGTGTACGTGCATATCAACCAGCCCCGGTGCTACCACCATGCCGCCAGCGTCTATAACTTTGTCAAAGTCCTTTTCATTCACAGTACCAGTGACTATGTCCTTTATTATGCCGTCCTCAACTATCACATCCTTTTTATCGTCGATGTTCTGTACAGGGCATATTACCCTTCCGTTCTTTATAAGGAGCTTCACTTATATTACCTCCTCTATGTTCTTACCATTTGTGACCTTGTGGAGTATTGCCATTCTTACGGCCACACCGTTTGTGACCTGAGGGAGTATGACAGAGCGTTCAGAGTCCGCTACAGCCTGTGATATCTCTACGCCCCTGTTCATAGGTCCGGGGTGCATTACTATCGCATCGTGCTTTAAAAGTTTTACGCTGTTGTTATTAAGACCCCAGTGACGTGAATATTCTCTTACGGTAGGGAACTGGTTGTTAATTCCGCCTCTTTCTGCCTGTATCCTGAGCATCATTACAACGTCTTGTTCAGGTAGGGCTGATTTAAGGTCGGTGTAAGTCCTTACACCAAGTTTTTGAATATCAGGAGGAAGCATAGTGGCTGGACCGCAAACGCTTACCGTAGCGCCCATGGTCTTAAGGCTGTATATGTTCGAGCGGGCAACCCTTGAGTGAGCGATGTCACCGACTATGAGTACCTTTAGCTTTGATACCTCACCCTTGTAGTCCATTATGGTCATCAGGTCCAGAAGGGCCTGTGTTGGATGTTCATGGAAACCGTCCCCTGCATTAACGACCGGGATGCTTTGTATCTTTGTGAGCAGGTATGGCGCCCCTGAATTTGAATGTCTTATTACGAAAGCGTGAGGGTTCATTGCCTCAAGGTTCTTTGCGGTATCTATAAGGGTCTCACCCTTGGTGGTCGCGCTCTTTATTGATGAAAAATCTATGGTCTCAGCGCCTAGTCTTTTTGCCGCGATCTCAAAAGAGCTTCTAGTCCTTGTTGATGGCTCAAAGAACATTAGCACTACGATCTTTCCGTGCATGGTAGGGATCACCTCGTGTCCCTTGCCCATGAGGTCCCTAAACCTTCTCGCTGTGTTCATGATGTCCATTATCTCTTCTTTGGACAGGTCCTCTGTGCTAAGCAGATGCTTTCTTTCAAAACCTTTCATGTTTTTAAGGCTCCTGGATTATTTTGGACAGAGTATTAGTTAGGGACAGTTTTTTGTCAATTTTTACATTTGTTATTGGTTAATATCTTTACTATGGGATTGGCAAGGTTATAATAGTCCTGTTCCAAAGAGCCTGAACAGAGTGGATCTTGAGGTAAAAAACATCTTGACTAAATTGATTTTTTGTAGTATAATTCAAATCAAAGGAAAGCTGGAGTTGTACTCCAGCCCTTATGGAGAGTAAAAATGAAGTTCACGTATGCTGTTTTAACTCTTTTTATCCTTAGCCTTTCAAATCCAGTCTTTTCACAGCAAACAGAAGAACAACAATGGTGGCAGTCCCTGTTAGGCGGTGCAGGCCAAAGTCTGACTACAATGTCGGCCGCAGGGCAAGCCGCTACTATGAAAAGAATAGAGGACGAGATAGAACGAACAGATAAAATTTTAAGGAAGATGGGCATTAACGGTGAAAAATGTTCATCAGAATGTAAGAACAACTGCATGGGAGCTGAAAAATACTGTAAGAAGCTCAGCGGGACTGATGCAAGCTGTAATTGTGCTACTGCAAATGAAGCAGCCTCGACTTGTACAGGTACTGCAAAGACAACTCCTTTTAGTGCTTGTTCTTGTGTGGGTGATACAAAATGTGAAAGCTATACAAAGTGTAAAGAACAGTGCAAGGCCAGGTCCAAACTATCAAGGGCAAAATATCTTAACTGGAATAGCCTTCTTGCTTTGGCTGGAGTTGCCGCAACTACAGCATCTAAGCCTGGGTTAGAGGATAAAAGGACCTGCGAAGAAAAATGCGGAAGTCTTTCAGGAAAAGAAAAACAGGTTTGCCTTGAGGGTAACACCAACGAATATGGAGAATCATGTGCGTATACGATACCAACAGGCCAGTGCGACGATACGGACCCTATAGTAAAGGATGGTACCTGTGCAGCTTGGGATGGAGGCTGTGATCTTTATAAGAGGCAGTGTGCCTGTAACCTTAGGGCAACACAACTTAACCTGCCGTATGTTTGGGACCCAGATAAAAATGACTGCGTAAAAATAACAGATAGTACTTCTGGCGACGGTAGTTTTGGAAGTGATACTAGCGATACAGCTTTGGCCGCTGCTACAGATGAAGAAGATAAAAAGGCTGCAGATGCAAAAGCTGCAGGGGGCGCTGCATTAGGCTCAAGTTCTGGAGGTCTTAGTGGATCTAAAGGAGGTCTTCCTTCTGGATCAAAGGACGCTAAAGCTTCAGCGGCAAGACCAAAAGGGACCACTCTTAGCCAGAAAGACCAGGCATCATTCAGCCCTCAGACCTATTCTGGTTACGTCGGAGAAACAGGTGCCGCACAGGGGACTACAGATGCAAGTAAGAAACCGGAAGATATAGCTGCCTCTGATACAAAAGAGACCCTTTTAGAGATCATACACAAGATGTATGTGGACTATACTACTGCGGGAAGATTTCTTTCTGCCGACGTGAAAATACCAGATAAGAAGGATGCAACAAAAACAAAGCGCATAAAGAAGAAGGTATAAGGATATGAAAAAGACGCTTCTTTTGATCCTTTGTGTTATCCCCCTAAGGGTGTGGTCTATAGACATATACACTCCTAATCTTACAGGGCAAGGGATCTTAGATAAGACCGCTGCTCAGGTGGGTGAGACCGCTGAACAGACAAGCGTTACGTTGACAGAGGCCGAGCTTGAGTTCAAGAGCACTTGTATAGTGATGAGCGATCCAACTGTAGAGTGCAACACTGCCGTAGGCGGTGCAAAGATATGTACAGCCATAAGATGTGATGCATCCCAATCTGCTATTAGTACTGCCTACACGGCGTGCATGACCCTTTGTACTGCATTAGAAGCTAAAGCCAAAACTGCGGCAAGTCTTGCAGCCACTTATTCTAAAACTCCATGGACGTATGGGCTTGCTCTTTTTTATAAAGCTCAAGCTAGCTCCTTTACTCAACAAGCGACACAGTGTAATACTGAATGCACTGGTTGCCAGACCAGCGATAATAATGCTACAGACCAATATGCTAATTCGTCGGTTTGTGCAGGCGGACAGTATGCTGCCAAATATAATGCAGAAATAAAGACTGCAAAAGCGAATGCTTTAAAGAAAGAAAAAAAATGCAGGAAATTCTGCAGTGGTAAGTCAAAACTTAACTGGACCAAGATCATGGGAATAGTTGCTGTTACTTCAGCATTAACGAGCCTGGCCTCAAACACTCAAGATAAAGGTTCAGACGATGAAACGGATAATAATACGAATGAGCCACCGCCTTCTGGGGACTGTTCCCTTAAGACCAACGAGGTGGAAAGGGTAAAGTGTTACTGTGAAAGTGTCCCAGGATATGAATATTCATCTGATAAAGGGTGTGTTCCTACAGGGTTAGGTACAACGACACTGGGGGAAAGCGGCGGGAGTAAACCTTCTACTTTCAGCGGCAATCTTGCTGCGGGAACTACTAAGACTGAAGGGAGTAGCGGGTCTTCTGATACAGCAGGTAGCTCTGATGGATCTTCTGCGTCAGGAGCTGGTTCAGGTGCTGGAGGCCTCGCAGGGGCCGAAGGCGGAGCTTCTGGCAAAAAAGATGATGCTAAAAAACTTGGCACAGCGTCTGGCGGAGCTTCATCCGGCAGGACCGGGAGCACCGGAGGCGGAACTGCTGGTGTTGGCGGGGCTGAAGGCTCTTACGGTTCAGGATCTGTAAGCACAAATGATGCACCATCAGTAGACGCTGGAGTAAAAAAGCCAGTGACAGACATCCTTAAAAAAGAAGAAAGCCTTTTTGACTCTATACAAAAAGTACTGATCAAGAAATATGAAACTGGTACGTTAATGGGGGTCTAGTATGGTAAGAAGATCTTTTTTACTCTTAACTTTAATTGTTTTTATCTTTGAAGCTCGTTCATATGGTTCATGCCCTGCTTTTGAGGCTTTAAAGAAAGACCTTAAAGCTGCCAGGGATCAGGCTGAAATAGACAGACAGACTGCATGGGACCAGTATGCGAGCAACTGCGGCGCTGGCAGTGCAACGGACCTGAAGGGCAAGGGTAATATGTGTACCTACAGGGACGGATGGGAATTCAGGTATGTACATGGAGGGAACACAGTCCCTGTAGAAAAATGTGAGGGCTTGACCTGTTACAGCGGGCTTGGTGATATCTTTGGCGCACTGGC
>JAKLHL010000101.1 GCA_022710165.1 Bdellovibrionales bacterium
TAAAAGTCCTGTTCTTCCAAAGTACATAGTCGCTATTATCACTATCTTGCTGGCATCAGTTATCTTTGCGCTTATACCGGTGGAAAGGCCTACGGTGCCGAAAGCCGATATCACCTCGAACAAGATGTCCTCAAGACGCATGGCGCCCGTGGCCAGGGCGTATCTTTCAAAAAGCGAGATCAGCATGGTCGCTATGAACACCCATACTACTGCCAATATTGTTAGAAAGACCGCTTTCTTGACTATAGGCTTTGGGATGGACCTTTTGAACATGAAAACATGCTCCCTGTTCTTTACGCTCGCTGTGAAGGTCTTTAACAAGACGTGGAAAGTGGTGGTCTTTATGCCTCCGCCGCATGAAGCAGGACTTGCGCCTATGAACATGAGGGCACAAAATATGAGGATGGTCGCTTGATTTACATTAGCAAAAGAGAAAGTGTTAAACCCGGCGGTCCTTGCAGTTACGGACTGGAAAAAGGCTATAAGGACGCTGTCAGAGATGCTGAAAGACCCCAAAAGCTTGTCATGTTCAAAAACAAAGAACAAAAGGGCCCCGAATAATATCAGGAGCAGGCTCGTATAAAAAACCGACTTTGTATGTATGGAGAAGCGGTATCTTTTTAAGTGAAGGCTGTTGGACCTTAGGTTCTTCAGCATCTCGATTATGCAAAAATAACCTATGCCTCCGATGAATATCAAGAGCATTAAGATTATGTTCATTCCTGCGTTCGTTGAAAAGCTCTCTAGGTTGTTTGGGAAAAGAGCAAAGCCTGCATTACAAAAAGCAGATATTGAAGTGAATATCCCATAGTATATTGATTCAGCCACGCCGTAGTCCCTTGAAAAGTAAAAAGAAAGGAACACGGCCCCTATCAATTCCAAACTGAAAGTTATCGCCATTACATAGAGGGTCAGTTTTCTGGTCTTTATCTCTCTATCCATCGTAAGGCTTTCTTCTACGACGGTCTGGCTCAGGAACGAGAATTCTTTTCTGGCGGTCAACATTATAAAAGAGGAAAATACGGTTATACCGATACCACCTATCTGTATCAGGAAGAGTACTACGAGCTGGCCAAAGACCGTATATACGTTGCCTATATCAAGTACTGCAAGGCCCGTAACACACACAGCGCTAGTGGCAATGTACACTGCATCAACAAAACTTGTTTCGGTTGTCCTGGCTATGGGGAGCATTAGTAAAGCTCCGCCAAGGAACATGGCAAGTATGTATGCCGAAAGTATATAAAGGTACGGATTTTTATGTAAGGTACTGAACATGGTCGTTATTTTATACCTAAAGTCCCATACTACAAAGCCAAACTTAATAAATAAACCTTTACTTTGCATTACGGTTTCAATATTATCCGTGTGCCTTGAATATATTACTTATAAGCCCATCTAATGGCGAATTTATAAATCATTCAAAGGGAAAGCAGACTATCTGCGTCGCTCTGCCTTTGCTTGCCGCGTATACGCCAGCAGAACACAAGGTCGTGATAGCTGACCAGAACTACGGCGACAACGTCTATTTGGACGATATCGACCTCGTAGGCATATCAGCAATGACACCTCAGGCCTGTTCGGCCTACAAGATCGCAGACCATTATAGAAAGAAAGGAGTAAAGGTAGTTATTGGAGGCATACATGCAAGTATGCTCCCGGACGAGGCTTTACAGCACGCAGACGCTATCTGTATAGGTGAGGGCGATGAGGTCTGGCCTCAAATAATAAAGGATGTAGAGGCTGGTTCGCTAAAGACCATCTACAAGGCAAAAGAACTTTTCCCAATGGAAAAGATCCCTCCTTTAAGACATGACCTTATAAACAAGAAAAGGACCACCTTTAGTCACTCTATAATACAGGCTACAAGAGGCTGTCCATACGACTGTGAGTTCTGTATAACTTCGACCCTGTTCGGGAAAAAATATAGACTAAGGCCGGTAAAGAACGTCATAGAAGAGATAAAACTGGCAAAGAGTAAACTGGTAGTTTTTATAGATGATAATATCTTTGGGAACCTTGAATATAGCAAAGAGCTTTTTACGGCGCTGATACCGCTAAAGATAAAGTGGGCAGGGCAGGCTTCTTTGAACATGGCCACAAAAGATGAAGAGCTCTTAAAACTTGCAAGAAAGTCTGGTTGCATAGGCCTTTTTGTTGGGCTTGAATCTGTTAACAGTATAAAAACAGAAGAGCATAAGATATCCTCAAAACTTGGCACCAGCGACTTAAAAAATATATCAGAAAAGATAAAGAAGATAATCTCCACGGGTATAATAGTGCAAAGTTCGATGATATTCGGGCTTGATGATGATGACGCCCATACTTTTGAAAAGACTGTCAGCTTTTTGAGGGCTAACAAAGTATCACTTTCATCTTTTTGCATACTGACCCCGTATCCAGGGACGAGAGTTCATGAGAGGATGAAAAAGGAAGGACGTATAATAAGCGAGGATTGGGAACAGTATAATAACCAGCATGTTACTTTCTTGCCTAAGGGATTAAGCCCTAAACAGCTTAAGGATGGCTCTGACTGGGCCGGCACGAATTTTTACTCAATGTCCTCCATACTTCATAGGTTCCCGGCAAACAGAAGAAGGCTCATCTATTATTGGGGCATGAACATATATACAAGACTTGCCAATCTAAGGAACCATGGCCCCGGGAACGTGACCCTGATGGAGCGTTCAAAGAGAAAGGACTGGGAAAAAACCTGCAAAAACGCAAGAATATAGCGTTTTTATAAAATAAACCTTGCTTTTATCCTTATGTTAATGATATTGTCCTAATTCTAAATTATTTTGTGTGTCGATAGTGTGAGTTTATATATCTCTTCTTTCGGCTCCCAAGAGATCCTAAAGGAGGGATTTAAGAATGGAAAAGAAATTGTATGTAGGAAACCTACCTTACAGCGTAACAGACGCTTCTTTGAACGAGCTTTTTTCAAGAGCAGGAGAAGTTGTATCAGCAAAGGTTATCACCGATGGTGACAGCGGACGTTCAAAGGGTTTTGGTTTCGTAGAAATGTCAAACACTGATGATGCTAAAAAAGCTATTGAGCAGTTTGATAACACTGAACTTGACGGAAGAAACATCAAGGTAAGTGAAGCAAAGCCAAAAACAGAGTCTCGTGACAGAGGCGGTTACCGTAACGACAACAAACGTTGGTAATTAAAACCGTTTAGGTTTAAAAATAAAAGGCCGTACCTTAACTGGTACGGCCTTTTTTGGTATAATAGGCCCAGATGAATATAAAAATACCTCTGGATGATGAAAAACTCTTAGCACAGTGCAAAGTGGAGACCATGCGTTCTGGCGGTAGTGGCGGCCAGCACGTAAACACCACAGACAGTGCTGTAAGGCTCACCCATATTGCCACGGGGATAACTGTAAAAGTCCAGCAAAGCCGAAGCCAGCATGAGAATAAAAAGACCGCTCTGGATATTCTAAGGAAAAAGCTAAAAAAGCTCAACCAAGTCAAAAAAATCCGCAAAAAAACCAAGATCCCAAAACGCGTAAAAGAGAAAGATCTGGAACGCAAAAAAAAGCACTCACTGCTTAAAAAAAGCAGGGCAAAAGTGTGTCAAATATCTTGACATTGACTGTCAAAAATTGTAAAAAATACCGAAGTATCTTTACGCATTTTTTATATATTTTTATAAGGGGTTTAAAGCTAACTCGTTCTGGACAAAGGGGTTTCAGATTTTGGCGCGGTTATTGCAGCCAGTTCATACGGGAGCTTAATTATCCACATGGCTTATTGTGTGAGAACATTAAAGCGGGCGGGTCTTTTTTTCTCTTTTTTAGCGTTACTCCTCTGCTCAAATCAGGCAATTTTTGCATCAAGCGAAAATGATATTCCATTCGGCTACGATCCCATGATGGATGATCCGGAAGAAAAATTAAGTGTAGAAGAAAGGGTAAAAAGACAAGTCCAAGAGTTCCTGCTCAGCGTCAGGGAAACCATACCAGAAAATAAAGAACACGAAGCCTTCTACAAGAGGGTATATCTTTTCACAACTAAATTCGAGACATATCTAACAAGATACTACAAGGCTGTGGACATCATGGAACCCATGGTGTTCGAGACGGACAACCTTGGGCTTCAGAACCAGATATTGAAAGAGAACCTTGGATATGACGCAAGGGACCTGGCTAATGAATTGAACGTTCTTACAGAAATATTAAATTACGATATAGCTCAGGACATAGACCTCTATTACAAGGCCACCAGCCTTGAAGAATTAAGAAAGGGCCTTGATCCGATAAAAGAGAGCTATGAAGCAAAGAGCTTGAAAGACGTAGTTAAAGAGGCTAGTACCGAGCTTGAAAGTTATAGGAAAGCCTGGAGCGATTATGCTAATAAAGTCGCTGAATCTAAAGCAAAACTTAGCGGAAAGGCCAGAAAGTTCGTTAACCTTGCGAACACAGAAGCAGAAATAGGGCTAGAATTCAAGGGCGTAAAAGGCCTTCCTCAGATGATACTTTTCGAAGAGATTCTCTCTTACACACTTCAAGACAGGGAAGAAAAGGTAGGAAGGATAAGGGACAAGGGAATAAAGGGCAATCTTGTGTTCATAGAGGCTCTGGCCAATATAGAGACGGACCAGAACCTTACTGAAAAAGAGAGGACAAGAAAAACCAAAGCAGCAAAATCATACATAGCCGACGTCATTAATAAAGAAAGAATGGATTCGCAAAACATAAAAAAGATGATGTCAAAGAGCTATATGGTGAAGGCCCATGCTGGTTCCGCTGTTAACATGTACTTTGCGATAGTAGCAAAGGACCTTTTCAACGTCGCTACGAACGGCAGGTTCCTTACAGAGGAACAAAGGGCCATCTATGTTGAGAAGAAAGATGACAAAGTCGTCTATAAATATACTTTCAGGGAATTCTGGTACGATACATTCAACAGATATTTGAATCCCACACAAAAAGAGTTCTATCAAACCCACATACCTTTTGCTTCTTTCGTTATAGGTGCAGAGGCCTACAGGGCCATACCAGCCCCTAATTTTGTTAACAAGCTCTATAAATTCTGTGACAGGGGAATGTGGGGCTACGGCGGTAAAATGCTCAGGGGCTTCATGGGGTATACGTTCTCCATGGGCATAGGTTCTAAGCTTTCAGAAGTGGTCGGCAGTACCATGATGTTCTGGGAAGAACTTAACTCAGAGGACCCAACAGTAAGGGGTATTGCACAGGAATTGGTCTCAAAGAACGTCTTTGACATTAAGGCCTGGGCCGGTACTGCAAAATTCGTGACAGCTTTTGGTCTCACCGATCTTGCAATGCAGGGCTTTATAGTTAAACCAATTAGATTTACGTCCATGTACCTGAAGATGAAGAAAATGAACAAGACAAGGTGCAAGTGGCTGTACAACGATATAAAGAATTTTGGAAGACAAAATCAGCTTAATAAACCATGGTATGAGAGTGGTGTTCCTAAGTTCACTCTCTCGTTGTTAAGGAATTCAACCGTGTTCATCGGCGCCCAGTTCGTTGAGAATTATCTTTTGGACAGCTGGTTCATGAAAGGGACCATAGATAAATATAACGAAGAAGTTAATGCCCTCTATGAACAGCTCTTTGATGCAGAATTAGAGATGATGACACAAAGCCTTTTAGACGCAGAAGTGTATGACAGAATGGCCGGCCCTGATTCCGAGGAAAGGTTAAACGAGGTGTTGGATAAACTTGATGGTTATATGATCCTTGAAAAGATAGTTGCAGGTATGAAGAGCGACTATAAGGCTGAAACTAAAAAATGTCTGGACCTT
>JAKLHL010000102.1 GCA_022710165.1 Bdellovibrionales bacterium
CATTTTTGTAAAAGAGCCCGTCAAGCACCACAGGCTCGTTGTTAAGTACGGCAACTATGGCCACATGGTAGGTCCATTTTTTGCTAGGGTCCTTTCCGTTGGCAAGAGTTGCCCAGCTGGCCATTGTAAGGTACTCATCCTCTTTTGCGTTGTTCTTGATTACATGAGGCACTGCCCAGATCTCATAAATATCAGTTATGCCAGGTACAGCGTCCAGTATTTTTGAACCCACGACATATGAGAGCACTCTGCATTCGTTGGCCACAGGCCTATATGTGTAGTTCTCTGTTTTTGTGGACCTCATTCCACCGCCTGGAGTGTCTTCCCAGTCGGTCGTGGTCCCCTGATAATAATATACGAACTCATTAGCACCACCCTTGGCAGTACTCGCTATGGCGGAGCTTAATCCAGGGTTGAAAGCCTTTAGGGTCTCATCTGCAGCAGAAAGTTCTCCTGTAGAGCTCGTGTAATAATACAGAGGTTCAACTTTGGAGTAGTCTGCTCCCTTAAGTTTCAGCGACTTATAAATACCAGAATATGACATGCTCTTTTCCAGCATCTTGATGAACATTAGGCTGCACTTCTTATTAAGTTCAAGTTCAGGGTCATAAGTTACCCCTATATTGCCCATTAACTCAGTAACTCTCTTTTTTATTAGAGGGTAGAGCTTTTCGCTGTTGTACCAAGGTAAAAGACTTCCTTTGTTTATGATGAAAGAAAGATTATTCCTGTTAAGGAACAGAGGATCAAAAACGCCAATGTGCTCAAGGCCGATCATCGAGTCCTCGTCGCCCTGGCACTTGAGCATATAGTCTGATGTTTCCCTCGTAGCAAACCTTAAATACATATTGAATATGTAATCTCCCAACGCCGAGGTGTAACCCTTGCTGCAGTCAAGACAAGGAGAACTTTCTTCTCCCATGACGGTGTTCTTGGGCGTAGTGGTCACAGCTGCATAAGAGGATAATCCGTATGAGGCCTTGTTCGGTTTAAAGTGGATATGGTTGCTGGTCCAAAAGGTCTTGGTATCTTTAGAGGCTTTCTTTTTTATGTCTAAAAAAACATCTGCCTGAGCTGAGTTAAAAGCAAAGGCTAAGATCATGATAGTGTTAATGATAATCATATCTATATTATAAGGCCTTTAGCCTCTAAAGTATATATTTTTTTACTTGATTTATAGTACTAGTTTTAATAAAAGGGTGCCTAGGATCTTAAAATCCCGGAGGTTAACGATGATACGTTCCTTATTTTTTGCAGGCCTGCTTTTTTCAATAACAACAGTTTATGCTCAAAGGATGGACCAGGATTTTACTCCATTTTATATAGGTCCTAACGTCAATACAACTCCAGTCTACGAGGACATGGATTTTACAGTAGTCAAGGGCTACGAGGATAGGAGTGGCGGTATAAAACTCGTGGATTACGTTGTGACATATACCATAAAGTATGCTACCGACGGTGTTCTATATACCTATGAATTGCCTAGCAGTGTTTTTTCATGCTACGGCAAGAACCCTAAATACACTGGAGCAGAGTTTGTTTCTCTTCCAGAAGTCCAGGAATTCATAAAAAAGTACGGTAATTGATCTTAGTTAACAGCCTCTAGTACACCAAGCTGCGGCGTTCTGGGCTGCAGTAGTGCAATCGAAACCGTTGCAGTTGTATACCCCTGTTCCTACGTCGTACCATGCTCTCTCATCCGTAGCACAGGCGCGTATGTAACAGCTGCACATAGAGATCCAGTCTGAACAGTATTCAGCATTGGTATCAGGCACTGGTACCGTCGCCACTTTTTCTTGGGATGGGCTGTAGGTTATAGCGCCGGCAGGTTCTGCCGCTGCAGCAAAGTCCATAGTGGTAACACCCTCATTCGCCTTTTCGTAGCAAACGCCGTTACCCCTGTAGTCACGGTTACATACCTGAGTGGTCTGAGGCTCTGTTTCAACTAATTCAGTCTCTATATCAACGTATCCTGCGGCTATTTCTTCATCGGTGAGAGGATATACGAAATATCCGTCTATAGGACCGCTGGTGTTCTCAAATTGGATTATGATCTCAGTAACGCTGATCTCCGTTATGGACGAAAAATCGACCTTCCATGTTATCGGAGTGTTCACAAGGTACATAGTGGTGCTAGGTCCTGTAACGGTAGGTTTGTTAGTTGAGGTGGTCTGAGTCCCTGTTGGGGTGCCGGTCATGAATACGGCGTTCTTTATCAAGAGATATTGGTTCTTACCGCCATCGCTGTCACCTGCACATCCGCTGAGTACAGAGATGCTGGCTATGATCGCAAATAAAGACACTATCTTTTTCATTTTGTCGCCCTCCCTTTATCCTTTAGCACGAGGCTATTATGTACCTGTTTCTGGCGTTTGTAAATAGTGATGACTAAAGCTTTGCCGGCGTGTAGAATCTGCCTAATGCCTGAGTTAAGACCCATTTTCTCTGAATATCTTTCTTATCTTTCTCACGAGGAGAATGTGTCGCCGAATACTGTTGAAGCGTACAGCAGCGACATAAGGTCCTTTCTTGATTTTTTAGAGGCTCAAGGCATAAAGAACGTCAGTGAACTAACTCATCTTCACATCAGGACCTATATCTCCAGCCTCTATGAAAAACTTGATAAGCGCTCCATAGCGAGAAAGACAAGCTCCATAAGGGCCTTCTTGAAATACCTCTCCATGCAGGGGTATACAGGTGCACAGCTCCTTAGTAGGATCATAAGGCCAAAGATGCCAGAGAAACTGATGTTCGCTTTATCGGTTGATGAGATAAATACCTTTCTCTCTGCAATTGACCCAAGCACTGATATAGGCAAGAGGAATCTGGCTATAATAGAGCTGCTATATGGGGCAGGGCTCAGAGTATCGGAACTTGCCTCCATCAAGGCCTCTGATATTGATTTTAACGAAAGGACCATCAGGGTGATGGGTAAGGGCAGAAAGGAAAGGATAGCCCCCTTCAATGAGGAGGCCCTAAAGAGCCTTAACTCATACCTTGAGATCAGATCAAATCTTGCCAAAGAAGATAAACCTAGTGATATCATATTTTTAAACAAGAGCGGGACCCCTCTTAACGTAAGGTCCATACAAAGGCTGACCCGTTTCATATCCCTAAAGGCAGGTATCATTAGGAAAGCCACTCCCCATACCATGAGGCATTCCTATGCCACACACCTTTTGGAGGCCGGGGCCAGCATTAAAACCGTAAAAGAGCTCCTGGGTCATGCTAGTATAGCCGCAACCCAAAAATATACCCATCTGACAATGGAAAAGCTTGCAGAGATGTACAAGAGGTCTCACCCTAAAGCATAGCTCCAGAAGTGTTTAATTTGTATACAGGACAACTGTATCTATACAATACAAATAAGGTCCAAGGGCAGTAGCTATAAAGCTAAATATTTGTATTTATTAGATGTTTTTTTAGAAAAGAAAAATGGCACAGGGCTTGCAACATATATAAGCGAAAAGATAGTTTTCCTAGGGGAGGAAAAGAAAATGAAGTTAAGGAGATTTAAAACTACGGCGGTGCTGATCGGGTTAAGCCTGATAGTATTTGCTTCTTGTGGCAAAAAGAATGCTACTCCAAACATGTTGGGCATAGGCGCATCAGGTTATGGAACAGGTGCATGTACTGCTTCTGCCACTGGCGACAATGTTTACACCGGCGACATAGTTGACAACTACAGTGGAACTACTGGAAAGGTAGTCCTTACAGTTTCAGCTACAGGTGGAGCTGTTTATGGCCAGGTTATGGCTAGTGCTTACGCTGAGATAAATGGAGCTACATTTTGCTGCACATCATCCGGCATGGGCGTTATTGGTAAAGGAAGAGTAGCAGGTGAAAAAGCTACAATGGCTGATTTCCCTCTTACTTGCCAGGGTTCTTCAACAGATCCAACTTTTGGCGGATATTATCAGTCAGTAATACTTAAGATAGGCGTTTTCTGCCCAGGCGGATGGACAGAGGCTGTTCTTTCTACAGACAATAGACTTAAAGGTTGTGTACAGCTTACTAGCGGCATACAGAGCTACGCTGATACATATTTTGTAAAATAAATAAAAAAGAAATATTTGGGAGGATTTAGAATCATGAAAAAACTTTTAATAGCAGGACTAGCGTTAGCTACTGTTATAGCACTCACAGGGTGCGGAGCTGCCGGTTATACAACTGGAAGAGCTTCTGGCAAGGCTTCTGCAGACGCTGCAAAGATGATAGATGATGCTACTGGTCAGCAGCCTACTAATCTTGACTCAGACAACTATTATGTTCAGGCAACTGGAGCAACTGCTTCTGCCAGTTTCTTAAATACAGAAGGACTTCTTGGTACTGGCTATCCTAACACTGTTTTCGAAGAGATCGGCGCCAGTGTTATGATAAAGAAAGACGGCACTTTGGCAAGCGTGGTCGTTATATTGACCCCAGTAAGTACAGGGGATCAGATGCCAGTGGCTTTCTTGAGCACAGGTAAGATAACTTATAATGCAGCTACAGGCTTTAACTTCACAGCTCAGCTTTATGATTTGGACACCATGTCATTTGTGAACGGCGGAGCTTTGATAAATGTTAACGGCGTTAACTTTGGCAATCAGATGAGGATAACCATAAAGCTTCAGGGTTCAACCCTTGCTTTTGCTAACTCTACACCTTTCTTGGCAGGCATAATTCAATAGCTAATTACCTCCCCTCTTTATATGTGTAATTAGGACTGGAAGGCACTCGGCGAAAGCCGGGTGCCTTCTTTTTTTTGTCCGACTTTGAACTTTTATATGTTAGAATTTTTTCTGTATGGACGTTAATTCGTATCAAAAGTACTTGGACCTTTTCTCTACCCATCTTAAGGCTGAGAG
The DNA here is from genome assembly GCA_022710165.1 of Bdellovibrionales bacterium. GTDB lineage: Bacteria > Bdellovibrionota > JAFGOL01 > JAFGOL01 > JAFGOL01 > JAKLHL01. The sequence goes on from JAKLHL010000102.1 coordinate 4,851, forward strand.
GGGGCTTAGCTCTAACACCGTCGAATCATACAAGAGGGATGTAAGGAACTTTCTGGTATATCTTGAGGGCCTTAATACCATCACCGGCGTTGAAAGAAAGACCATACACGACTATGTTGTTAAGCTCTACGACGTTGGACTTGACCCAAGGAGCATTGCAAGGAGTGTTAGTGCCCTAAAGACCTTCTTTGCTTTTTTGCTCAGGGAAGGCCTTATAAACGACGATCCAAGCGTTAATATAAAGGCGCCAAGGTTCGCAAAAGAGCTCCCGAATGCCCTTACTGTGGACGAAATAGACCGCATTTTTGGGGTGGTGAACATAGAGACCTGGGAGGGTGTAAGGGACAGGGCCATGCTTGAGCTTTTGTACGCATCCGGCCTAAGGGTGAGCGAGCTTGTTGGGCTAAAAAAAGAGGACGTTAACCTTGAGCAGAACTTTATCGTTGTAAGGGCGGGTAAGGGCGGAAAGGACAGGATGACACTAATAGGCGAGAGCGCAAAGAAATGGATATTACTTTATCTTGAGAAGGGGCTGGACAGGCTTCAGGTGAATGAATATTTTTTTGTAACAAGAAGGAATAAGCCAATGACCCGTCAGGGACTGTGGCTTAAGATAAAAGAGTACGCCCTTAAGGCGGAGATAACAAAACAGGTATATCCCCACATATTCCGTCACAGTTTTGCCACTCATATGCTGGAGGGCGGGGCAGATCTTAGGGCCATACAGACCCTGCTTGGGCACTCAAGCATTACGACGACAGAGATATATACCCACGTCTGCACGGACTTTTTAAAAGAAGAGTACGAGCGTTTCCATCCCAAGGGCAACGCTTAATTCCTGTTGCACTTGAAAGGCTAAGAGCTTATTATTTTCATATGGATAAACTTGTT
>JAKLHL010000103.1 GCA_022710165.1 Bdellovibrionales bacterium
GCCCTTATGTATACATATGCGGTGCTTGCTCCTATCGCGTATGAAGCGATTATCAAACCCTCGAGGAGCCTGTGGGGATCACCTTCAATGACCGCCCTGTCCATGAAAGCACCAGGATCACCTTCATCGGCGTTACAGATAAAGTACTTTTGATGGGAAGGCGTATTAAGCGCGAACTTCCATTTTTTTCCTGTCAAAAAGCCTCCGCCGCCCCTGCCCCTGAGCCCGCTCTTCTCTACTGTGTCGCAAATTTCTTTAGAGGTGTTCTGTGACAACGATTTTGAAAGGGCCCTGTAACCACCGTGGGCTACATACTCATCTATGCTGTTAGGATCTATAACTCCGCAGTTCTCTAGCACCCATCTTGTTTGATGCTGAAAGAAACTGTGCTCTTTCATCGTCGGGACCTTGTCCCACTTTTTGACCCCGGCTCTATCGAACTGGAAGAACGCATTCTTTAAATTACCCTTTGAAGAAAAGACCGGTTCCAATATCTCTTCAACGTTATTCTCTGTAACTTTTGAAAAGGATATCCTGTTCATCCCGGGGAGTTGAACATCAACTATTGGTTCTTCTGAACAAAGCCCTATACATCCAACCTCTATTATCTGAGCTTTTAGGTTCTTATCTTTAAGATAAGACCTTATCTTTGCGAGCGTTTTTGCCGCACCAGCGCCAAGACCACAGGTCCCTGTACCTATATAGATGACAGGCGACTTAACGTCCTCCCTCTTTAGCTCCTTCATGTGAGAACTCAGCTTGTCCTTGCAAACTTTGCTCTCATGGCAGAAAGGCCCCTCGCTCCTGCACTGCACAAAGCCGGAACAAGGATCACTGACGGTGTTCTTACAATTATCACAGCACTTGTCTTTGATCGTGAAGCTCATCTCTAGTTCCCCTTTTTGTCTTTTTCCCTGTATGTGTCCAATATCCTATCCAAACTTTCTGGAGTTACACCGGCGTAATATTCCCCGTTTATGCAAACCACCGGCGCAAGACTGCATGCTCCAACGCATGCCACTACTTCCAGACTAAAAAGCCCGTCCCTTGTTGTCTGGCCTGAATCTATCTTTAAAGTCCTCTTTACAGCATCTAAAACTTTAGCTGAGCCCTTTACGTGACATGCAGTGCCCCTGCAAAGCTGTATGTGGTATCTGCCAGGCTGATTGAACTTGAACTGATTGTAAAAACTGGCAACACCGTATATCTTTGATAAAGGAAGGTTCAAGAACCTGCTTACAGCGAGTAATGAATCAAAACTAAGGAACCCGTCCTTTTCCTGAACGTCCTGAAGTATGGGTATGAGGGAATCCCTCTTTGCCCCTTCGTACCTAGAAAAAATATCATCCATGCTTTTCATCATTCCCCCTTACTTTCTCTTGCCTGAAGAAAAATAGACCAGTTTCTCTATGTTCATCGTAATGTCGACATCTTCCACGAAGATGTTGGCAGGAAGCTTTAACCTTACAGGGGCAAAGTTCAAGATCCCTTTTATACCGCTGTGCATGAGAACATCCGCCGTTTGCTGGGCCTCTGATGCAGGAACGCAGAGTATAGCTGTCTTTATGTTGTTCTCTGACACGAATTTTGATAGCTCCTCTATGTAATAGCACTTTGAGTTGTTTATAACCCTGTCCACTTTTTGCCTGTCGCTGTCAAAGCTGGCTACTATGTTTATGTGTGATTTTCCGCTCTTGAAATAAGATAAAAGAGCCCTGCCTATGTTACCTATACCGACGAGAATAACGTCAACTACCTCTGAAGTGTTGAAAAATTCATCAATGTGCTTTATGAGCTCATTAACGTCATAACCTTTTTGAGGACTGCCGGAACAGCCAAGTGCCATCAAGTCCCTTCTTACCTGAGCAGAAGTACCACGGACCATGTCTGCCAATTGATGTGAATAGACATTGCTAGTTCCTTCATCTTTAGCAAGCTTAAGAAAACGTCTGTAAAGGCTAAGTCTGGCTACCGTTTTTTCAGGAGTCATTTTTATATGCCCTCTTTTTTCACAATGTGATTTTTTTCACAAGACAATTTATAACACGCGCCAACAGGGCTTGTCAAAGGATTTTGTTACAAAATTCACATTGTGAAATAGTAGGAATATTATCTAGTAACTACTTAATAACGTTGTGTTTCTTTCCAACCTTAATGAATACTTCTAGGGCCTTTTCAAGGTCCTTTTTGTCAAGGGCGGCAGACATCTGCGTCCTTATCCTGGCCTGGCCTTGAGGGACCACTGGATAGAAGAATCCTACTGCAAAGATCCCTTCTGCATAAAGGTCCTTACTTACAGCCTGCGCAAGTTTTGCATCATAGAGCATGATCGGGACTATTGGGGTATTCCCAGGTTTAAGTTCAAAGCCTGCAGCCTCTAAAGATGTACGCCAGAACTTTGTGAGCATTTCAAGTTTATCCCTTCTCTCTGTGCTCTGAGAAAGTATATCAAGGACTTTTAAAGTCGCTGTAACAACTGCCGGCATCAAAGCGTTGCTGAAAAGATAAGGTCTTCCCCTCTGTTTCAAAAGTTCTATTATCTCTTTTCTTCCTGCTATACATCCGCCCGTAGCACCGCCCAGGGCCTTTCCGAACGTCGTGGTTATGATATCAACCTTGTCCATTACATTAAAATGCTCGTGAGTACCTCTGCCGGTCTTGCCGATGAAGCCTGTAGCGTGTGAATCATCTACCACAACTAATGCTCCGTACTTTTCGCCAAGCTCGCAGATCTTGTCTAACTTTGCCATATCGCCGTCCATGGAGAACACACCGTCGGTCATTATTAACTTTATTCTGGCCTGAGTGGTCTTTAACTTTTCTTCCAGCTCTTCCATGTTGGAATGTTCGTATATGTAACGCTGTGCTTTGCTGAGCCTTATACCGTCAATGATAGAAGCATGGACCAGCTTGTCAGAATATATCGCGTCCTCTGCCGTAAGTATCGCCTCAAACAGAGCGCCGTTGGCGTCAAAACAAGAACCAAAAAGTATTGCGTCCTCTGTTCCAAGGAACTTAGACACTTTTCTTTCAAGCTCCCTGTGTATGTCCTGAGTGCCGCAGATGAACCTTACGGATGACATACCGTAACCGCGAGATTCAAGTCCATCGTGGGCCGCCTTAACAACGTCGGGATGAGAGCTAAGGCCAAGATAGTTGTTAGCACAAAGGTTTATGATAGTCTTTTCAGGAGCGTCTTCAGGGAAACGAACCTTGACCACTCCGGACTGAGGCGATGTTATCACTCTCTCGTCCTTATAGAGGCCGTCGTTCTTTATGGAATTTATAGTATCGACGTAGAATTTCTTTGATTTAGCGTATGACATCTTTTGTCTCCTTCTTATTTGAGCACGGACCAATCAAGCACTATCTTTCCAGAGTTCCCGGAAGCCATCAGTTCAAAACCTTTTTCGAACTCAGTTATAGGGAACCTATGGGTTATTATAGGTTTTATATCAAGACCGCTCTGTATCATAGCTGTCATCTTATACCAGGTCTCGAACATCTCTCTTCCATAGATGCCTTTCAAGAACAGGCCCTTAAAGATGACCTTGTCCCACTCTATCCCTGAGCCGTTAGGGAGTATCCCAAGAAGGGCTATCTTTGCACCCATCCTTACAGTCTCTAACATATCGTTAAAAGCGTGGATACTGCCTGACATCTCAAGGCCAATGTCAAAGCCTTCCGTCATCCCTATCTCTTTCATCACATCTTTTAATTTTTTATTCTTAACGTTCACACAGTGGTCTATGCCAAGTTTTTTTGCAAGCTCGAGCCTGTAATCGTTCATATCAGTTATAACGACCTTTCTTGCGCCTACATGTTTTGCTACAGCCCCTGCCATTATCCCTATAGGACCTGCACCAGTTATAAGGATATCCTCGCCTATAAGGTCATAGGACAAGGCTGTATGTACGGCGTTGCCGAACGGATCAAAAATGGCCGCCTCGTCGTCAGAGATCTCTTTAGGCAAAGGGAAAACGTTCACCGCAGGCATAACAAGGTATTCTGCGAACGCACCTGGGATGTTAACTCCTATACCTTTTGTGTTTATGCAAAGATGCCTTTTTCCTGCTCTGCAGTTCCTGCAATGTCCGCAGACCACATGCCCTTCGCCGGATACCCTTTGTCCGACCTTAAGGCCGGTAACAGCCTTGCCAAGCTCGGCTATCTCACCGACGAACTCATGCCCCACCTGCATTGGCACAGGTATGGTCTTTTGCGACCATTCATCCCAGTTATAGATATGGACGTCCGTGCCGCATATCGCTGTCTTTTTTATCTTAATAAGTACGTCATTTTCTTTTATTTCCGGCTTTGGGAGCTCTTCCATCCAGATGCCTTTTTTAGGATATTTTTTAACGAGAGCCTTCATAATGTCAGTTTCTCCTTTTGCTTTTTTATGATTTAATAGCATAAAAAAGAGGGGAGGAGAATAAAATGCTTTATCTTTTCATAGCCTCGCTAATCTGGGCTTTTTCTTTTGGGTTGATAAAGACCAGTCTCACGGACATCGACCCCAATGTGGTCTCTTTCATAAGACTGGCCCTGTCGTTCTTGATCTTCCTTCCTTTATTCAGACTAAAAAGCATTAAAAAATATCACGACAAGAAAATTAAAAGACAGCTCTTGCTCATCGGGGCCATCCAGTTCGGCATAATGTATGCAACATACATACATTCCTTCCGTTTCCTGAAGGCTTACGAAGTGGCCATTTTTACCATCCTAACGCCTATATATGTGACTCTCATCAACGACCTTATAAACAAAAAGCCGCTTGATATCCCTGCCTTGTTCGCCGCTTTCATAGCCATCTTTGGCGCCGGATATATAGTTTACTCAAAGCTAAGTGATAACATCTTTATAATGGGAGTGATACTCGTCCAGGCCTCGAACCTTTCTTTTGCCATCGGCCAGATCTACTATAAAAAGATACTTAACAAACACCCCGACCTTGAAAGCCACAGTGTTTTTGCCCTGCTCTATGCGGGCGGTGCCGGAATAGTCCTCTTATTTTCCTTTCTGTCTGGCGGCTGGCAAGGCTTTGCGCCTACAGGGGACCAGGTATCAGCACTTCTCTATCTTGGCATAATAGCTTCAGGAGTTGGCTTCTTCCTTTGGAACCTGGGAGCTGTAAAGGCTAAAGTATCAAGTCTTGCTGTGATGAACAACGCAAAGATACCGCTAGCCATTATCTGTTCCATATTCATCTTTGGGGAGACCGCTGATTGGAGAAGGCTCTTAATAGGCGGAGGCATCATGCTTGTGGCAGTAATAATTTGTGAACAGGAAAAAGTAAGGGAACGCTGGCCCTTTAAAAAACTCGATTCAGAGTCTTAAGCTTTATTAACAGGCTCAAGCTCTTCTTTAAGTTCTTTACCGACCTTAAAGAATGGAAGTCTTTTTGGAGGGACTGTTATTGATTCGCCTGTCTTAGGGTTTCTTCCGGTATAAGAACCGTACTCCTTATTAACGAATGAACCAAAACCGCGAAGTTCTATTCTATCGCCGCTGTCCAAAGCGTTCTTCATCTCTCCGAACACTGTGTCGACGATAGTTTCTGCTTTCTTCTTTGGTATATTTGCGAATTCAGAGAATTTCAAAATAAGTTCTGATCTATTCATTTTTAGGAGGCCCTCCCTTTGGTTTTTAGCCATACTATTCATTTTATTCTTTAATGTCAAGCAGTTGTAATAAGGTATAATT
>JAKLHL010000104.1 GCA_022710165.1 Bdellovibrionales bacterium
CAACGCCACTTACAGACTTTGCCACCAAATAAAAGCTGCCACTCTCCGAGGGAATATAATCAATTATTCTTTCAGGACCTGGTTTTGAACTATTGTTAAGCAAAGCAGAGCTTGCAACAAGAACAGGCTCGCCATTGTCATTAGGACTTGCACTAAAAAGATATAAGTCAAAATCTGAGCCACTGGGAACGGACATGGAAAAGGTATATTCTTTGGACGACGAAAGGCTCAGCTCTTTCATAGAGGTCCTTTGTCCTCCAAGCGCTGTTGAGAAAGTGAAGTTACTGGATGATGACGAGGTCTCTACGTCCCACGGAGCATCAAAGGCGCTTAAAGCCCCCTGCGTGCATATCCTTCCATAACCTTCCACCCTGTCCTTTAGACCACCTGCCCTTTCAGGACTTAGAGGCGCCTCGCTGAAAAAAACATCGCTTTCCCTTGCACCAGTCTCGTAGGCACTCATGCATATTATGGACTTAAAGAGCTTTGGCAGCCTCGTAGAAGTAAAATCCCACGAGCCCTGGTGTTTTTGGGCCATCAAACCTACAAGCCCTGCCACCATAGGTGCTGCCTGTGACGTACCGACCTTGGTCGTGTAAGGATCTACTGCCAAACCTTGTGTTGTGTTCCACCAACTGCTGTAAGCTGTTGGGTCAGTAGATGAATTATAAGTTGTCTTTGCAGATAATATCCCGAGCCTTTCATAAGAAGACCCATCAGTACCTTTTATACTGCCTCCCGGCGCAACAACGTCGGGCTTCATGGTGAGTGTATTAAGTCTTCCTATTGAGCTGTAATTGGTTATTTCGTCATTCTCATTAACTGCGCCGACAGTTATCGAATAAGCGGCATCTCCCGGGCTTCCTATTACAGAGCCTGACTGTTGTTCATTACCGGCACTTACAACTACCACTACTCCAGCACCTGTAAGTTCAGCCACAGCAGAATTTATTATCTCTGAGTTCAAGCCTGCTCCAAGGCTGAAACTTAGGTTGATCGCTATGATGTTCTTGCTCTGAGCGATCCCATATATGTAGTTCAAAGCCCTTACTATGTCCGAGACATTACCTGAACCATCAGAGCCAAGGGCCTTCACAGCGAACAGCTGTGCCCCATAGGATATGCCGCCAGTCCTTGGGAACGCATCACCCCAGCCCTGTGCGGTACTTTTAACCCTCGCCCAGTAATTCTGTCCAGCCACAGCACTTTGTGTAGTGTAAGTGGTGAAAGTATACGGTACTATGTAAGAGTTCTGTGCATCAACAATATTATAGAGGCTGTAATTACCATATTCACCCACAGCAACTCCGGGGCCTGCAGAGACAAGTGTTCTCTGTTCATTTATCAGGAATGCCGGCGTCTCTTTTAGGGACTCCTCTTCCGTCAAGAAAGCCGCATTGGCCTTGCTCCCTAATGCTCCCACCCAGGTAACGTCCGCCTTTAAAGAGCCTCCTACACTGGGTACAGAACTGAACTGAACCGGAAAATAGTGCTTGTTGCCAAGGTCCACATCAGGATAAGTATCGTCGAACTCAATATAAAAGTCATCGCCGACGCAAGAATTACCGCCGCCAAGGACTATGCCTGCCACATGAGTGCCATGGCCATGGTCGTCGTTCTGTGTATCATCTACACAAGTCGTTACACCATAGCAGTTGGCCGTACCCGCGATCTTACCTGCATCAGAAAAGTCCAGATGTGATTCATCAAGACCGGTATCTACGACCCCGATCCTTATCTTCTCTGATGTACCGCCAAGAGTTGCACCTGTGTAGCCTTCATTCCAGGCGTCCCTTGCACCTATCTGCTTGCTTGCGTATATGAGGTCAACCTTTACCTTAAGGTCTTCCTCTATGAACTGGATGTTCTGGTCCTTAGACAAGGAAAGGATCTCGTCTTTGCTCAGCTCGACAAAATCAACATCTATCAAACTGCGTTTTGCAGATCTGTTGTTAGAGGCAAGCTCTCTGTTTTTTTTGTAAAGTACACCGACCTTGTATTTATGACTGCCTGAATTGATGCTGATAAGACCAGTATCCATCTTTTTCATCAGGCCTTCAGAGATCTTTGGCCTTTCAGATGCAGACTGCTGTATATTTATTGCTTCAGAGCAAGAAAAAAAGACCAGCAGAACTGGTATTAGGATTAAGCGCATCTTAGATGCTGTTTAGCCCTTTAATGGTAGTAGTTTATATGTCCCCGGCTTCTGCATCGCTTTTTTTCTTTTCTTACCTTGTGCGGCCTTTTTGTTGGCCCTTTTTGTCTTTGTTATCTTTGTAAGAGACGCCATTAGAATATCCTCCGCTTTCTTTGTTTTTTTTCAAGAGGCGCCGATCGGATTTGAACCGATGCATAAAGGTTTTGCAGACCTTCGCCTTACCACTTGGCTACGGCGCCATCCTTTGAGTGTTTTTATTTACTAACAATGACATTGTCAAGACATTCACGTATTAAAATTCTAAGCGTCTGCCGTAGTTTTTGGGCACCATACTAGCCGAGATGAGAGTTAAAAAATCGTGTTGTCCGAGCCGTAAGGCGAGTTCACGATTTTAACGAGACGAGGCTTTAGTATGGTCAAAAACGGAGGCTTTAGCTTAGAATTTTAATACGTGAATGTCTTATCTTGCGCTGTTCTGGATGAAGCGAGTCAGATAATATTTTACCATTTCCTTGGTGTTTACAGTACGTCCTTGATAGGTCCATATAGCCTCGTTGAAAGGCCCCAACTGAGCATTTATTATATCCCCTATCTGTTCTGCCGTACCGCTTGGTGTAACGGCATTGGATGTAAAGAACCCGCCGGTATGTGCGTTAAAGCTTATCTGTATGGTGCCTGGACGCTGTGCAGAGAAGATCAGTTTAAGGGAATTCCTGAACACCATAAAGTCAGCCTCAGTGTTACCTATTGCATACACTTTTATGCCTGATGCTGCCATGCTTTTATGCGCATTAAAAACCGAAGCCAGCCTCGTTATATGGTTCCTTAAGAACTTGAGATATGAGACCGTAGCATCCTTGAGTATCTTTTCAGGAGAGCGTACAGCATCATAATTTATAACACCGGTATTCTCTATCTCTTCTTCGCCTCGCGCAAGCTCGATGAGCCAGGAACCTTCTTCGCTGACCTCATCATAGGGAATATATACATCTGCTTCCTCTTTGTTCTTGGAAGCAATGTTGTTAAGATCATCAACTGTCCATGAATCTTTAACCATGTTTGAACCCCCGTTTCCCCGTAAGGCAGTATTATACTAAAATTTGAATATTATTCCAGCACTAGCTTTAGGTGCATATGAAAGACCAGAGGTCCTCTTTATCTCTACTAGACCTGTATTCGGGTCTGTTTCCTCATAACTAAGCTGATTTATGAACAACACATTGGTCACCATAAGCTTGAAAATGAAGTTGTTCTGGAAGCGGTACCTTATGACCACTCCACCCTCTATCTGCATGAACTCCTCTATGAGCTTGTTGGCGGGAGTGAACCCGGTCGCAACTGCGTCCCTTCCAAACTCGCCGCTTGGTATCACGTAAAAAGAGGTTTGTAGTCCAAGATCAAGATATCTATTTCCGCTGGGTATCCTGTACATCCCGTAAATTTCAGCCCTAAGCCTTGAGTACCTGTCGCTGGTCAAAGTACGGTAAAAAGCTATTGCGGTCTCTATGCCCCAAGGCGAAGGAATAAATCCCGTCGCTGTTGAAAATACCAGCCACTGTTCCCTCTTGCCGTAATGGTCCATCCTATAGCCTATGGACAAAAGACCATATATATTACCGTCAGTAAAACCTCTCGTGGCAGCAAGCTCAAACCCGTGGTAGTCCTGTTGTCCCTTGTCCAAGGCGCTCTTTACCTCTGCCCAAAGCGAGTAATGGCCCCAGACACTCTTAACGAAGGACATCTCGCCTATGAAGGTCTTAAGCGCCGATTCGATCTCAAGCCTGTATAGAAAACTATCGTTCTCCCTTGTAAAATCATTAACGGCCTTTGACGCAGAGAAAACACCCGAATGGGAGTTCTGCATCATAGGATACACCCTTTGACTGGCTGATAGAAAGATTATCAGCGATAAAAGAATGCGAAACATCGGCACCTTTATTTTTTCTCTACTGGCGCTGGTGCTGCAGGTGCTGCTGGGACGACCTGTTCAACAGGTGCCTGGTCCATTACAGTTGTAGTAAGCTGTCTATGCTGGAAGACCACAAGACCCAGGCTCGTTATCATGAAGACGAACGCAAGGACCGTAGTTATCTTTGAAAGTATGTTGCCGCCCTGAGTGCCAAAGAAAGTCTGGCTCATCCCGCCAAAAGTAGCTCCAACCTCTGCACCCTTTCCAGCCTGTAGTAATACAAAGAGTATCAGGAACAAACAGGTTATTACATGCACAACGATAATTAAAGTATTCATCTAGACCTCCTTAAAGTCCACTATTCTTGTAAAGCTCTCAGCCTCTAAAGATGCGCCTCCAACTAGAGCGCCGTCTATATCTGCTGTAGCCATAAAACCATCTATATTCTCTGGCTTAACACTTCCGCCGTAGAGTATCCTTATTTTGTCTGAAGTGCCTGCCCCATATATTGAGTCCAATGTTGTCCTTATGAACTGATGGACCTCTACCGCCTGCTCAACTGTTGCATTAAGACCTGTGCCTATTGCCCATACAGGCTCGTAAGCTATAACTATGCTCTTCAAAAGGTCCTGAACACCGATACCGTCAAGACCACCTATCAAATGGCTTTTTACGACGTTCTGGGTCTTCCCGGACTCCCTTTCCTCTTTTGTCTCTCCAACGCAAAGTATTACCTTAAGCCCGCTCTTGAGCGCTCCTTTTACCCTTTTATTGACGGAGTCATTGGTCTCGCCAAAAAACTTTCTCCTCTCTGAGTGGCCGATTATCGCATACTCAACATTGTAATCCTTTAGCATGGAAGGTGATATCTCTCCGGTATATTGACCGGATTCATCCCAATGCACATTCTGTGCGCAAAGCTTGACGTTACTGCCCTTAAGAGCATCACTGGCCGTAACCAGCGATGTAAATGGAGGGGCAACGCCTATCTCCCTCGAAGCGATACCGGATACACCCTTAACGAACTTGTTAAGGTAGTCCAGGGTCTGAGCCCTGGTCTTGTTCATTTTCCAATTACCTACTATCAACGGTGTTCTTTTTCTCATTTTACAGGATCACTCCTCTAGAGCCGCAATGCCTGGCAGCTTTATCCCTTCTAGGAATTCCATGCTCGCACCGCCGCCGGTAGAAACATGGGTTATCTTGTCCATCACACCGGCCTTTTTGACCGCAGAAGCGGAATCACCACCGCCTACGACGGTGTGAGCCTTGCTCTCTGCAAGCATTCTGGCTATCTCAACTGTTCCGTTATTAAAAGGCTTGGTCTCAAAAACACCCATAGGTCCGTTCCATACTACCATTGCAGCGTCCTTAAGAGCGCTCTTGAAAAGTTCGATGGTCTTTGGTCCTATATCCAGGCCCTTCTTGCCTGCAGGTATGTTCTCGTCCTTGGTAACGTCCCAGGCAACGCCTTCTTTAAGCTCGCTGGCAACGATGTGGTCCACCGGTAAGAGCAGCCTTACACCCTTTGTCTCGAACCTTGATATTATCTTCTTGGCAAGCTCAAGCTTGTCGTTCTCTACCATTGAATCACCGACATTAAATCCCTTCGCCTTCAGGAAAGTATAGGC
>JAKLHL010000105.1 GCA_022710165.1 Bdellovibrionales bacterium
ACCGACACCAGTACCGGCAGCAACGGTAAAAGCTCCTGAGCCAAAGATAGAGCCGATCAAAGATGTCCTGATAAGGGAGAGCGTAGAGCTTGTAGATGATAACGGCGACGGCATAGCAGAGATAAAAAAATATTATTACATAAACGATAATGGGGAAAAGCTCCTCATAAGAAAGGAAATAGACGTCAGCGGCGATGGAAAAATAGATTACGTCGTATATTACAAGAATAAAAAACCTGGTGACGACAAAACAGACAGCATCGTGGTTGACAATGACTTCGACGGTAAATTTGATGAAAAGAGATTCTATTCAGAAAGCGGACACCTTTTAAAAAAGGAGCTCGATCTTAATTTTGACAGTAAGCCTGACCTGGTAAAACGCTACTACAACGACGAACTAGTAAAAAAAGAGATAGACTCCAACTTTGACGGCGTGGTGGACCACTGGGAATACTACCAGGACGGTAAGCTTGCAAGGATAGAGATAGATTCAGACGGGGATGGCAAGCCGGATAAGATAGGGAAGACACAGATACAGGAAGTCTATAAGTTCGACCTCAGCGAGTTAAAAAAGGCAACCCCTGTTCAGCCTGTAAAGAAGACCGTAAAAAAGAAGACCAAAAGATCAGTTAAAAAGACGAAAAAGAAAGTAACAAAACTACCTGCCCAGACCATACAGCAAAAGAGCGCTGCTCAACCGGCCGTTACTCAATAAGCCCTATCCTGTCCCATCTTATTTCACCGGTCAAAGGGTCCTTCGAGAACCAAATCAACACCACCTCAGCGAAAACAACATCATCGCTTATAGGCCCCCATTCCCTTGAATCTATTGAATTGGTCCTGTTATCACCCAAAAGGAAAAGCTGTCCCTTATTTAGTTTAACAGGAAAGCTTATATCCTGAGGCCTCTTAGAGACATTATATACTATTGAGTAGTATTCCTTATCTATGAACTCCCGGTATACTGCATGGTCAGGGTCTATATAACGATAATGTTTTGCGTTCATGCCGAATTTTTTTTGGACTTTTACACCCGATACGCTCAAGTTCCCATTCTTAAGGTCAACCGTATCACCGCCTATACCAACTACCCTTTTGATGTAGTATTCATGGTCCGGCCTTTTTATGACGATGACATCCGCTCTTTTTGGATGACTGAACCTTATATAAGGCCCAAAAGGTATCCTTATCCCATATGGTATCTTCACGCCGATCACATGATCACCATCAATAAGTGTAGGCTGCATGGAGTCTGATGGTATCCTATAGGTATCAAGTACGAAATATCTTACACACAACACTATAAGGATAGTCGCTATAACAGGATTTATGAAACGTCTTATTCTTTGGTAATAAGTCCTTGTGAGAACAAAAGGCCTCATCACTTCACCTTTAGGACGGCAAGGAAAGCCTCTTGCGGAAGATCGACGTTACCGACCTTTTTCATCCTCTTCTTACCTTCCTTCTGTTTCTCTAGCAGTTTCCTTTTTCTTGTCACGTCACCACCATAACACTTGGCCGTAACATTCTTCCTTAATGCCTTAACAGATTCCCTTGCTATTACCCTTGAACCTATGGCGGCCTGTATGGCGACCTCGAACATCTGTCTGCTTATGACCTGTCTTAGTTTAGTAACTAGCTCTCTTCCTCGATAATATGAATTATCTGCGTGGACTATGACTGACAAAGCATCGACCACCTTTCCGTTGATAAGTATGTCCAGCTTGACCAGCTTGGAACGTCTGTAATCAAGTATCTCGTAATCCATAGAAGCATAGCCTCTGGATATAGATTTTAGACTGTCATAGAAGTCGTACATGACTTCAGACAAAGGCAGGTCGTAGATTATCTGTACCCTGTTGTTCTGATAGCAGATCATATCTACCTGTTCTCCTCTCTTCTCGTTGCAAAGGGCCAAAAGCCCTCCGATATAATCCGACGGTGTATGTATCCTGACCCTCATGTAAGGTTCTTCTATGTGATCAAATCCCCCTGCAGGTAGTAGCGATGGTGTGTTTATCTCGATGATACTGTTATCGGTCATCACGACCTTGTAAACGACTGATGGAGCAGTGGTTATTACAGCTATGTTGAACTCTCTTTCAAGACGTTCTTGAATGACGTCCATGTGTAAGAGGCCAAGGAAGCCGCATCTAAAACCAAAACCCAGCGCCTCAGAAGAATCCTTCTCATAGGTGAAAGAAGCGTCGTTAAGGTGCAGTTTATCAAACGAGTCCTTTAATAGATTGTACTCGGATGATTCTACCGGATAGAACCCGCAGAACACCATTTGCTTGATCGGTTTAAAACCTGGCAATGGGACGTTAACCGGATTGGACTCGTCCATTATGGTGTCGCCTATGCTTGCCTCTGATATCTCTTTCATGCCTGAAGCTATGAAACCGACCTCTCCGGCGCTAAGCTCCTCAAGGTATACTGCCTTTGGAGAGAAAACACCGAGCTTTGTGACCTCAAAGGTCTTACCTGTAGAGAAAAGTTTTATCTTCATCCCCTGTTTTAGCTTTCCCTGCTTTATTCTTATCAGGGTAATAACGCCAAGATATGGATCGAACCAGCTGTCGAATATCAGCGCCTTAAGAGGAGCGTTCTCGTCCCCCGTTGGAGGAGGCACCACCTCTACTATCCTTTCCAAAAGTTCATCTATGCCTTTTCCTGTCTTTGCCGAGATCGGGATCGCATCACTTGCATCAATGCCTATGATCTCTTCTATCTCTTTTTTTGCTTTTACGGTGTCTGCCACCGGAAGGTCTATTTTGTTAAGCACAGGTATCATCTCTAGGTTGCTGTCAGCGGCTATAAATGCATTGGCTATGCTTTGGGCCTCTACGCCCTGACTGGCATCAACTACCAGAAGTGCGCCTTCACAGGCACCCATGCTTCTGGACACCTCGTATGAAAAATCCACATGTCCCGGAGTATCTATAAGGTTGAACTGATATCTTTCCCCGTCCTTTGCTTGGTAATATATCCTTACCGTCTGGGCTTTTATAGTTATGCCGCGCTCCCTTTCAAGCTCCATATTATCAAGGTACTGCTCCCTCATCTCACGGTTAGTGACCGTACCTGTAAGCTCAAGTATCCTGTCAGCGAGGGTGGACTTGCCGTGATCAATATGCGCTACTATACAGAAATTCCTGATATACTTTTGTTCCATTTTTTATTTTATCCCTACTCTTGTTGAGGGTCTTTTGGTTTGTGTTCCTTCTTTTTCCTTAACATGGAATCAAAAGATAACTGTCCATATGACTCAACTTCGTATTTTTCTAAAACAAGGTCAACGCCTTCCCTTACATACTGTGCTATTGGGACCCTAGTGTTCCCACTAAGTTCCTTAAGAGCCCGGTCCTGCTCTTCTGTCAGGTAAACAGTGGTAACTATCATCCTGCTCATACCCATTTTGTACTATAAAATACCGATTTAAACAACAACGACCTTTACCTGCAGATCATGGTCCAGAGAATAAGATCTCAAGACGAGGCCTTAGTTGTGGTCAAAAACGGAGGCCTAGTCTTTAGATCTTATTCTCTGGACCTTATTTCTTGCCGAAGTATCGTCTAGTTTCTGAGACGATAACTGAATTTAGTAATATCAATGCAACAAGGTTCGGTATGGCCATGAGCCCGTTGGCGATATCCGCGAACGACCAAACACTCTGTATCGTAGAGATGGAGCCTATCATAACGGCGATCACCCAAAGTATCCTGTATGGCATTACCGCCGCTGGAGTAAGAAGATACTCTATCGCCTTCTCTCCATAGTAGGACCAGCCAAGTATGGTAGAGAACACAAAGGTCAAAAGACCTACCGTCAAAAGTACAGGGCCAAAGCTGTGTATCTGACCAAAAGCCGCATGGGTCAGTTCCGCCCCTTTAAGCCCGTTCATCCACTCACCAGAGTTAACTACAACTATGCCGGTCATTGCACAAACTACGACGGTATCCCAGAAAGTTCCCGTAGAAGAGACCAACGCCTGCCTTACAGGGTCCTTGGTCTGTGCTGCAGCAGCAACTATGGGGGCACTGCCGAGCCCTGATTCATTGGAAAAAAGACCTCTCGCTATTCCATACCTTACAGCCTCTTTCATTCCAGCCCCTAAAAAGCCGCCTATCGCAGCCTGCCCTGTAAAGGCTGAAGTGAATATATGCTCTACGCTGTGCAGTAATGTATCGTGCCTAATAACAAAGAACACTATGCAACCTAATATGTAGAATATGGCCATGAATGGCACCAATATTTCGCAAACCCTTGCTATGGACTTTATCCCGCCAAGTATCACCACCGCCGTAATAACGGTCATAACGGACCCTGATATCCACGGAGATATGCCAAAGCTCTTCTGGAACATCACGGCTATTGAGTTTGCCTGGACCATGTTGCCTATACCAAAAGCGGCCACAGCGGTAAGTATGGCAAAGATCACCGCGAGCCATTTTAGCCCCAGGCCCCTTTCTAAAGCATACATAGGACCGCCGGCTACAGTGCCGTCATGTCTTACCACTCTGTACTTAACTGCAAGCACAGCCTCTGCATATTTGGTGGCTATACCAAAAACACCGGTAAGCCACATCCAAAGGACTGCCCCCGGGCCTCCTGCAGCAACAGCAGTGGACACACCAACTATATTACCTGTCCCAATAGTCGCTGCGAGGGCGGTAACAAGCGCACCAAAATGGCTTATTTCTCCCTGACCTTCTTTTTGTTTTGTGAAAGATAGTTTTATCGCCTTAAAAATATGTTTTTGTATGAAACCGAGCCTGAACGTCAAAAAAAGGTGCGTGCCAAAAAGAAGAACTAAAAGAGGTATGCCCCAAACATAAGAGGCTATAACGTCTAAAGATCTTTCTATCTGGAGCATCAGCAACCGCCGCAGCAGCAGCTACCCTTACCTTCGTTCTTACCCACTGTGCTTATCCTTATTATCCTGTAAAGAGGGCAAAAACCGAACGCCGCAGTAAGAAGTGGGATAAGGCCTATCCAGCCCCACCAATAACCAGCGTCGAAGGCAAAGTAAAGAAGCACAACACCGACTATAACTCTTATCAACTTATCCAATCCGCCTATATTCTTTTTCATGATCTTTTACCTCCGTTATTAATATGATAACCCAATTTATCCCTTATCGCAAATAATGACAATTATAACCGCCAGGGTTCTTCTTAAGGTAATCCTGATGGTATTCCTCTGCATCATAGAATATCCCTGCAGGGACTACTTCAGTAACTATCTTCCCTTTCCAGAACCCGGACTTTTCAACTTCAGTCATGACTGCAACGGCTGACTTTTTTTGTTCCTCGTCGTGATAAAAGATCACAGACCTGTATTGAGTTCCAACATCACCCTGCTGCCTGTTTGGTGTAGTCGGATCATGAAGCCTGAAGAAGTAGACCAAAAGCTCTTCATAACTTATCTTTTTTGGATCGAACACTATCCTTATGGCCTCAGCATGACCTGTATCACCTTTCTTTACCATCTCATAAGTTGGGTCTTTAACGGTCCCTCCTGTATAGCCGACCGTGGTATCAAGTACCCCTGGTATCTTTTTAATTATCTCTTCAACCCCCCAAAAACAACCTGCAGCAAATGTGGCTATGTTTTTCATGCCCCCTCCAATATAATGTTACTTATATATGATACAAAAAGAGAGAATAAAAGTACTAAACAGG
>JAKLHL010000106.1 GCA_022710165.1 Bdellovibrionales bacterium
GCTAAGATAACTAAGCCCATCCGGACTTTTTACCTGTATCGGTTCTCTTTTAGTTTCTGTGGTCCCGTCGCCTATCTGTCCGTAGCTGTTTCCTCCCCAGGTCCATACAGTACCATCGCTCTTTAATGCGGCAGAGTGATCGTAACCCACCGTTGTGGAGACAAAAACATCATCCTTATCAAAAGACGTAACATAAGAAGGCTTAGGCACCGTCACAGGCCCGCTTGCAAGCTGTCCGACCGAATTAGAGCCCCAGGCTTTTACAGTGTTAGAGGGAGTTAGTATGACAGTGTGTGTATCGCCGCCGCTTATCTGCAAAATAGGCCCAAGAGCCGTTATATCTACAGGGTCGTTACGCTGGGTCCCAGCTGGCCGTCTGAATTATCTCCCCATGCATAAATATTATCGTCAGCGTCTACAGCAAAACTGAAGTATTGCCCTCCTCCCACAGATTCTATGTTGGCCAAAGTTCCCACTCCGCCTACACCAAGCACCTGTGTAAGCACCTTTTTATTTACCACCGTCGTTATTCCAAGCTGACCATACGCTCCGCCTCCTGCGGCCCAGACCGTCCCGTCAGTCTTTACAAAGAGGCTGTGATACCTGCCAAGATAGATAGACACGACGTTATCGAGTAACCCTACTCCTAGAGGTCCAAGCACTTGTATGGGTGTCTTTTTTGTAGTTGTAGTATTGTCACAAAGCTGGCCATATGTATTGTAGCCCCAGGTCCATAATGTAGCGTCTCTTTTTACAGCGACGTTATGATATCCCCCTGCATATATTTTATCGACATCCGTAAGAAAACCCACACCTCCCACTCCAACGACCTGAACTGGTGTAAGTTTGTGGACCAGGGTGTTATCGCCAAGTTGTCCGGTCTCATTCCTTCCCCAGGTCCAGACAGTCCCATCGCTCTTTAAAGCCATGCTGTGATATCTTCCAGCCGATATAGCTACAGCATCGCTAAATACCTGAACAGGATCAGGCTGGTCCAAGGTTGAATTATTCCCGACCTGACCATAACGGTCCGTACCAAAGCCGTTGGCACCCCACGCCCACACGGTGCCGTCGCTCTTTAATGCAAGAACGTGTTCAGATCCGGTAGATACATCCGCAACTCCACTTAATATCTGCTTAGGTTCAGCGCGGTAACTAAAAGTACCTTCGCCAAGCTGACCATTAGGGCCTCCACCCCAGGTCCATAGAGTTCCGTCGCTCTTTAAAGCAACGCTGTGATATCTTCCGGCCATGGTTTTGCTTACGCCGCTAAGGCCTGCATAATTCACAGGACTAAGGCTGAATTCAAGGACGCCGGAATTAATACCTACAGCATCAAAATTATTCCTGCCCCAAGACACCAGAGGCGCGCAAGTCTCTGAGACCCCGACGTCGTCGTTATTCCCGCCCGTATCGTCAAGATCATCAGACGGCACCATGAGCCTGGTGTTAGAACAAGATAGTATTGTTAGGGGTAGTAAAAAAATGGATATAATAGAAATGCATATGGTCCTTCTCAACATACGTCCCTCATGAACCATAGTGACTTGTTGAAATTATATCATATAATACTAATATTGACAATTGAAATTTAAACAAAACACCCAAAACATTTTAAATCTGTTTTTATACATTTAGACAATAAAATCATGATCTTATAATAATAAAATGCGGGTGCTTCACTAATCCCATCTTTTAAACCTAGACAATGATTAAGTTTGAATTACCATTATCTCTTAATGAAAGTTCATTTAATATCCATGCCAGCATATCCAGCAGACAACACCCCTGTTCAAATAGGCACATTAAAAGCATATGTAGACACAAAATTTAAGGGCAACAAAAGGGTCAAGACGTACTC
Organism: Bdellovibrionales bacterium; assembly: GCA_022710165.1. Classification (GTDB taxonomy): domain Bacteria; phylum Bdellovibrionota; class JAFGOL01; order JAFGOL01; family JAFGOL01; genus JAKLHL01. The sequence goes on from JAKLHL010000106.1 coordinate 1,862, forward strand.
CTATTCTGCATATCTCTCCATTATGTTTAGGGCCTTTGGCGTCGAGTATAATAAGTATAGACCGAACGGTAATATGGACTTTAGATTGTTTGTTGCGCTCTTGAAAAACTTTAATCCCATCAACATAAAAGGGCTCAGTAATACAATAGAGACTTTGATCAAAAGAACTAGCAAACAGACCCAGACAGATATTAAAAAGCTTGAAAAGGCCATGATCGATTTTATAGAAGAAGAGCTAGCCCCTAATCTCGACAGAAGTGACGTAAATCTTATTGGTTTCAGCATATGTGGGGAGCAAGTGTACAGTTCTTTGTTCTGCTACTATTACTTGAATAAACATTATCCTGACAAGAGATTATTATACTGTTTTGGCGGCACAATGACGTCCTCCTCTATAACGATAGATCTGTTAAAAAAATTAAGGATAAAAGCCCTGGTAGTAAAAGGAGAAGGAGAGTTAAAGCTAGAAAAGATCATAAGTTCATGTCTTCATGACAACAGACTAACCTTAGATAAATTGTATGAAAAGGACCATAACCCAAAAGACGGTATCTATTATTTGCCCTTAACAGACATAAAAGAATTTTCCAATAACGGCGCTGGTATTCAGTTAGCAAGTATTGATCCCTTGCCCTCCCCTGACTATGATGAGTATTTTATAAAATTAAGAAATTTCTGCTCTAACGAGGATGTTTTCAACTATTTATCTTCAAGGACCGTGCTCCTATTAGAAGGCAGTCGTGGCTGTTGCTGGGGAAAATGCGATTTTTGCAACCTTAACAGATTTTGGCATGGCTCTAGGAACAAGAAACATGACACCATATACAATTCTATCGTACTCCTTACAAAGAAATATAAAAGTCTAAGGATCTCATTCACAGACAACTCCTCTGACCAGTGGATATATCTGTTATGCAAGAAACTTATATCTCAAAACATCCATTTAATAATCGGACCTGCAAGCATAAGACCTGTTCATAACGAATTTTACTATACTGCTCTATCCCTCGCTGGATGCAAGTCCCTAACACTTGGTCTGGAATCTTTGTCAGAAAAACTTCTAGAAAGAATGAATAAAGGTGCTCCTTTAATATTAGCTCTGCAGAGCTTAAAATATGCAAAGGAGTTAGGAATAAATATTGGGGCAGACATAATAATTAAACATCCAAAATCAGAGCTAGCTGATATTAAAACGACAAAGAAGAACCTATCAAATATAATTCATCTTGAAAGGCCCGGCTTAGTAGAATTTGTACTAGAGGAATCTAGCCCTATATTTAAAGAACTTAATCAAAAAGAACTTAACAGCGTCTTTATAAAAAAGCAAGACATCATCCCCAAAAGCATTCTTCCATTATATCTAGGGGAATTTAAACTACCCGAGACACCTCATAGAAGAAAAATAAACAAGGAGTGGGATAAGCTGCTCCCTTGGTACAACAAACTGGAAAGTAATGGTCGTTACCTGAATGTACAGAGGATATCAAAGAATACCATCTTAATAAGAGATGGACGTGAAGATAACATTAAAGAGTATAAATATGAAAATGAATGTGAGAAAGTATATACAAGTTGCCATAAGGCAAAAACCGTAAATGAATTAGTTTCTGAACTAAAAATAAAAAAAGAAAAGATCAAACAAATATTAAAAGAATTCACAGAAAAAAGACTTATAGCAAAAGCCAACAACAAGTACCTTTCTATTGCTACACGGCCAAGCGATGAACTAATAAATAACTATTTTAAGCATGAAGGAACTTTTTCTTTAAAAAGACAATAAATTCAAATAATTATACCTGCATTATTTTTTTCAAAAAAGCACAAAATAACTTGCTTTAAAATTTTCAATGTGCTATAATGACAATTAAGAAACTGAGGCAGTAGTAGACATAAAAGGAAAAAGTTTGATACTATTGTCTAAAGTGATTTTGATAAAAATAAATAAGGGGGGTACGGTCGAATGAAAAAGAAAAAACCAGTAAAAAAGATCAAAAAAGAAGACCTTAAGAAAATTAAGGGCGGAAGAATGGACACTGTTTATGTAAAACAGGGAGAAGCTGTTCAAAACACCAAGACTGACTTTTATGAAGATGTTCCTGATGACAAGTAATCAAACTCTTTAATGGAGGACTATTATGAAAAAGAAAAAAATTAAAAAGATAGAGAAAAAAGATCTAAAAAAGATAAAAGGCGGAGTAAGGTATCAAGTTGAAGGTGAAGCCGACATGACCGTATATCCAAAAGAATACACCCCAACAGAAAAAGTTGACGCTATAAAGTAAAGACCTGTAGTTTTTATATTGTTTGCCCTTTATAGTAGTTATTAATAAGTTCTTGCTTAGGCCTTACAGCTAATGATAAATATTTATCATTAGCTGTAATCATTAGTTTAGCTTTAATAAATCTCTTCAAAGTGTCCTTTATTCCTTTCAACCCAATCCCTGTTTCTTTCACTAGTTCCTCTATAGTACTAGCTCTGTGACACAAGGTATATATCCTCTGCTCGCAACCGCTATATATGTATTCCTTAACTTTATCAAAACGACCATCCTTAATAAGGATCGTATCGTCTGATATTTTGTTAACATAAAGAGAGGCGTCCTTAGCGTCCCAGTTTTCGTACCACTTTTTGAAATCATTCCAAGCCTTCTCCACCTTAGAAGAAAAAAGGTCGGTCTTTGGCAGAAGATAATAACCTAAGAAGTATGCATATAGGTAATTTGGCATTTTAATTTCATTAAAGGTCTTTAAGCCTTTCCGTTTTGATAGTCCTAATTTATTGTATATTGGACTGTTCTCTTGGAGCTCGAAAGTACTTAGCGTCATTCTCCCAAAATGTGATACCAAAAACAGCATTTCCTTAGTTTGTTTTATCTCGGCCAAAGTGGAGCCAGGAAACCTTATTAATAAGTTAGAGCCATTAAAGACGCCCAACTCTTTAAGGTATTTCATGGTCTGGACATTATCTATTACATGTGTTCCCTTGTTCATCTTCTTAAGTAGATTATCTGAAAGGCTTTCTATGCCTATTTGCACGAACCTGCTTCCAGCTACCGCTAGCTTAGTATAAAAAGCCTCTTTATTAGATGCTTTTAACTCAAAGACCATTTGAGTCCCTATGACACCATTTTTTATCATCAGGTCAGCAAAACCGGACGCCCAAGGATCACAGATATTATCAGTGAATTGCACACTGAATACTTTGTATTTCTTTAGAGCACTAATGAAGTCTTCGTGTATTTTTCTTGGGCTTTTATGTCTATAACCGCACCAGGATGAATTCAAACCACAAAAGGCGCATTTACCCCAATAACAGCCCCTGCTGCCCTCTAAGTAAATTACTACTTTGTTCTTGATGTCCAGAAAAACATCATCGTCCTGACAGTACTCCTTTAAGACTGCAAAATATTCTGTATAATCAGGTAAAGGGAGATCTTCAATAGTTTTTAGCTGCATTCCACGCAACGCTTTAATATTGAACATGTCGTCTTCAGTTAGTTTGCTTATACAATAAACACCCTCTATGCTATTGCCACACATTGACATGATATCATCTACACACAAACTATCATTATTCAGACAGAGATTAACTATACTTTCTAGTTTTAATTCACCCTCTCCAACTGAAACTAAACCTTTAACATCAAACTTTCTTAAAACTTTTAGGTCCCTGGAAAAACCCATGGTACCACCGCCAAAGATGAACAAGATATTATATTTGGGGTAATGTTCTCGCAAATACATGTACACAAAAAGCGACGGGTACAGCTGGTCCGATGTAACACTAAAACCTACTAT
>JAKLHL010000107.1 GCA_022710165.1 Bdellovibrionales bacterium
GTACCTTGAATACAAGGGCTTCAAGGTCACCTATGTAAGGAATTTTACCGACGTAGATGACAAGATAATAAACCGTGCAAAAAAAGATGGTGTAAGCCCTTCAGAGATATCCTCTAAATACATAAATGAATCAAAGAGGGACCTTGCAGAGCTCAAGGTAAGGCCTGCGGATTTTGAACCGCTGGTCAGCGAGAATATACAGAACATAATAGATTTTGTTCAGGGACTCATAGAAAAGGGACATGCATATGAGAGTAACGGCAGTGTTTATTTTGACGTGAGGTCCTTTAATGGTTACGGGAAACTGAGCGGAAGAACTCTAGATGATCTTAGCCACGAGGAGACAGAGAGCAAGGATAAAAAATTTCCTGGGGATTTTGCGCTATGGAAGGCCTACAAGGAGGGTGAGCCATATTGGGAATCACCTTGGGGCAAGGGAAGACCAGGCTGGCACATAGAGTGTTCTGCAATGGCCAAGACATTCCTCGGTGAATCAATAGACATTCACGGCGGCGGTGTGGACATAATATTCCCTCACCACGAGAACGAGGTCGCCCAGTCAGAGGCCCTGTCTGGAAAGTCCTTTGCAAAATACTGGCTGCACAACGGCCTTGTTATGGTCGGAAAGCAAAAAATGAGCAAGAGCCTTGGCAATTTCTATACCATCAGGGAGGCGCTTGACAGGTACGGTGCTGATGTTATCCGCTACATGATACTTACTTTCTCATATAACTCTAACAGCAACTTTGAGGAAAAGAACTTCCTTGATGCGGAAAAAAGGGTGTATTATTACTATACGACGCTGAAGAGAATAAACGATTCTATGCCTAAGTGCCAGGAGACAGGTGAGTGTGACGAAAGGTTCGCTGAAGAGATGAAAAAGTTCGATTCAACGCTCATGCAGAGCATGGATGACAACTTCAACACTGCAGAGACCCTGGCCGTACTGAACGATCTTTTCTCTATGGTGAACCAGTTCCTGGATAAGACAAAGAAGTGCTCCAAGAAGGGGCTTAAGATAGCGCTAGAGACCATAGAACCTCTTCAGTCCCTGTTCAGCATACTGGACGAAGATCCTGAAGCATTCATAGCGTCCTACAAAAGAAGGATATTGAAGCGCATAGGCATCGCTGATGAGATGTTAAGAAAACTTATTGAAGAAAGGAATACCGCAAGGAAAGAAAAGAACTTTAAAAGGTCAGACGAGATACGTGATACTTTGATCTCGAAGGGGATAGTCCTGATGGATAATCCAGACGGAAAGACAGATTGGAATTACAGCCCGTCCTCTATGTGAGCGGATAGCCCCATTATTTCATAAGTGCCCTTTGGTTGTTTCTTTGCCCTAAAGTAATTGGAACAAAGCTCATATACCTGAGGACTGCATATTATATCTTCTCCTGAACTTTGCTGAAGCATCTCTCCTATCTTGTTTACAGCGTCGCTAAATAGAGAAAGCTCCATCCTGCCGGACCTTATGTGCTTTAATATGGTCCCTGAATCCTTGACCACGACCGCCCGGCCTTTCAAGTTCCTGCTGATCTCTGATCCGGATACATCCTTCATTTCATCGATCGCATTCTTCAACTCTACTGCACATAGCAACGAATGGTATGCCATATACCTGTCGATCGTCTTAAAAGCTTTGCTCTCAAGCCTTACCGGGAGTTCAAATACTGCCACAAAAGAATCCTCGCTCTTTCTTAGAAGCATCCCGTCATGTTCGCCTATCTTTTGGAAGCTTAGCTCTAGTATCTTATCCTCTATCTTTTTTATCTCTTGGGTCTGTTTTGTAAGAGCCCATCTTGATAATTCAGGGACGTCAAAATAAAGGACGAAAAGTGTTTTTTTGTTCTTCTCATCCAGGTACATCCAAGGCCTTTTTGTGTAGTCCAAAAGTTTTCTTCCGCTCATACAGCCTTCTGCCATAAGCCTTAGCTTTTTCCTCAGGTATAGTTCGCAAACTACGTTGGCCGCGGCTACAGACAGTATGAGTATGATAAGCGGAATAAGGTCATAATCCTTGCCGAGCACGATTAGTTGATAATAAAAAAGACCTATTCCTGCTATTGCAGAAAGCATATAGGAAACTATGAAAAGCCCAAGGTTCAGATGGTCCTTGAGGATGAAACTTGTTATTATGAGAGAGAGGGATAGACCTGCTACGAGTAAAAAAGTGACAGCTGTGTTCTTGTCCATTTGAGCTAAATTAAATTGTGGTATAATTAACGACAACACAGCTATGGTGATAGCGCCGCAAAAAAATATAAGGAGTGCCCTAAAGTATTTACTCATGGTTTAGGGCTATTATTCAAGAACTTAGATGGATTTTCAAGTGTATAAAAACAAAGTCCTAACAAAAACCTGTCAGGCAGGGCAGGCTTCGGTGGAGTACATCCTTATCCTTGTCGTTATAACCACGGCGGTCATAGGGCTTGTGAGCTTTTCTGACACCATAAAGGGCAAGATAGAGATGCAAAAAATGAACCTCGCCATCAAGCTCGCCGGCAAATCAGACCTTAAACGTTCAGATTTCACTTTTAAGAACGTAGAGGTCAGGGATGTAGAAGGTACAGGGGATGCCGCAGGCGGGGCTGGTGGAAGGGGAAGAAGAGCAGGAAGAGGCGGGGCCGGAGGCGGTGCTGGTGAAGGTGGAGGCGGTGACGGTGCTTTTGGAAGAAGAACTAACGCCGGAGCAGGTGTTGGCGGTGAAGGAGAAGGGGATATTGACGAGGGTGGTACGGACCAGGAAAGGTCTGAAGCTTTAAGAAGAAAGCTCCAGGTCCAGAATACAGAGGCCGGCGGTTCTGTCGCCTATGACCAGAAAAGACGAAAGGCCAGAAGGGGAGAAAAGAAAGCAGGAGATGAAAGCGGTCTGGTCGAGGAAGATGATGAAAGCTCAAGGTTCATAAAGACCAGAATGGAAGAGCAGATCAGGGAACAGCAGGTAAAAGAAGAAGAGATGAAAAAATGGAACATAATGAAGTTCCTTATCATCTTAGCGATAATATTCCTGTTCATAGTGATAATACTTAAAGCCCGAAATGCCAGGGACTGAAACTTATAAAGCCTTGCCCACAATAGAACTTAGGTCCTTTATCTTGTTCTCTTGGCAGTAAAGTCGAAGGTCTTTTGCTATGGTCTCACATATGTTTGGATCAGAGAACACAGCGCTCCCTATTTGTACAGCGCTGGCGCCAGCCATCATGAACTCTACAACATCTTCGGCGGTATATATTCCACCCATACCTATAATTGGTATCTTTACGGCTTTTGCTGTCTCGTATACTGCTCTTACAGCGATGGGCTTTATGCCTTTTCCGCTGTAACCTCCTATCGGGGTGGCAAGGCTTGGTTTGCCTGTCCTTATATCGATCGACATACCCCTAACTGTGTTGATAAGACTTATAGCGTCGGCACCACCTTCTTCAGCAGCTTTTGCTATGGCAGGGATATTCGATACATTTGGCGTCAGCTTGACTATGAGAGGCTTTTTTGACTGTTTTTTTACCTCGCTGGTAAGCTTTTCTATCATCTTTGGGTCCTGCCCAAAAGAGATGCCGCCGGTCTTTATGTTCGGGCATGATACGTTCATCTCAAGTGCAAAGAGCTCCTTTACAGCACCGAGCGATCTTGCCGCATCCATGTATTCTTCTTCTGTGTTACCGAAGAAATTCGCTATTATTTTTGGGCCCAGGTCTTTTATCTTGGGCATCTTTTCTTCTATGAAGCATTTTATACCGACGTTCTGAAGCCCTACTGAGTTCAAAACACCGCATTCGGTCTCTGCTATCCTTGGGACCGGGTTCCCTTCCCTTGGTTTGATGCTCAGTCCCTTTGTAGAGAAAGCTCCAAGGAACTCATTATTAACGAAATCATATTCGTCGCCGTAGCCCCATACTCCGCTGGCAGGTATGAGAGGGGTCTTGAGTTCAGCATCGAAAAGCCTTACTTTTATGGCAGACATATCAATACCTCCAGATTATCTCTTCTGCGTTAAAGACGGGGCCGTCCTTACATACTCTTTTAAGCCCGTCCCTGGTCCTTACCACACAACACACACAGGCACCGACACCGCAGCCCATTCTTTCTTCAAGGCTGACGAAGCAGGGTAGTTTAAGTTCTTTGCACATCTTTGCTGCAGCCTCAAGCATAGGTTCCGGGCCACAGGCATATACGGCGAATTTTTCTTTGCTGTTCTTTATATGGTCCTTTGCAAGCTGGACCGAGTTGCATTTTTTACCCGCAGAGCCATCGTCGGTACAGGTGTTTATCTTTGAACATTTCTTGAAATCATCCAAGAGGATCAGCGAGCCTGCCGTGTCAGCTCCAAGGATTATAGATGCTGAACACTTTTTAGAATAAAGTTTTGCTAGAGGGAGAAGTGTTACAACGCCTATGCCTCCTCCAAGAAGAAGTGGGCTGTACCCTTTAGGAAGCTCAGGAAAGCTGTTCCCGAGCGGCGCAAGCAGCTTGAGCTCAGCGCCTGGTTCAAGACCAGAAAGGGTCTTGGTCCCTTTACCTCGGACCTTGAATACTATCCTTAGGTCTTTTGCCTCTTTTTCCACGATGACGAAGGGCCTTCTGAGGGCTGAACCCGGAACTTCTATCATCAGGAACTGTCCCGGTTTAAAATCGATGGTGTTGTTCTTTAGCCACATGGAAACTATGTCCTTGGACAAGAACTCAACACTCTCTATTTTTGCTTTGTGGTCACTTATTCCGCTGTTGCACATGTGTCTTTCTCCATTACTATTGCATCTTCTCCGTCGGGATAATATCTTTTTCTTACATAGATCTGTTTAAATCCGAGTTTTTTGTATAAGTCCAGCGCAGGTTTATTGGATATCCTTACTTCTAAAAAGAGAGGCTTTCCACAGCAAAATCCTTGCTCTGCATTTTCTATCAGTTTTTGTGCCACACCTTTTTTTCTGCTCTTTGGTCTTGTCGCGATGTTAAGCAGGTGGACTTCGTCGACTATGGTCCTGAGTATGATATATCCGCAAAGCTCATCGTTCTCATCTACTGCCTTGAGGCACAGCGACGAAGGATTCTTTAATTCCTCCTGGAAGAGCTGTTCGCTCCATGGACATGCAAAGCTTGAGTTCTCTATTTCAATTACAGCTTTCAGGTCATTCAAGCCGAGGCCCTGTACCCTGAAAAAAGCGCAATTTGTGTCATTTTTGCCGTTTTTTGTCACCTTATAGACCCCCAAAAAGCCTTGAAACCCTTAAGGATATTGCTTGTGTCAATGGCACGGATATTGTATGAGTAAAGCCTAGAGAGCAAGGGGCAGGTTTATTTGAGGACGCTTTTTCCGATACCCCATAACCCCCAGAAAGGAAACTTTCCTTTCGAGCGCCAGCAGTATCCTGTCCCATCTTTCTATCCTTTTTGATCCAATTCATCTTTTACTCGTAACCCCTATCTTTGGACAAAGTCTATTTATCTTACACGCTGAACACTTTGGTGAAACAGGTGTGCAAACAGTTTTTCCATAGCTCACCATCAAGAAATTTATTTTTCTCCAAAATTCCTTTGGCAGTATCTTTTTTAACTCATGATAGGTGTCAACAGGTGTTTTAGTCGCTGTAAAGCCGAGCCTGT
>JAKLHL010000108.1 GCA_022710165.1 Bdellovibrionales bacterium
CCACTCACCTGTTTTATAGCCCTAAAGACAACTTCTTTGCCCGTCCCACTCTCTCCACAGATACAGATGACATCAGCTGTAGCAGAATAAACTATGCCCCAGGCTATAGCCTTAAGCATCTTTTGGTTTTTTGCTACAACGCCCTTGATCTCTACGTCAATACCCTCCACGTTCATCCTCAAAAAATCAGATTCATTTTCCAAGACCTTAAACGAAATGCTCATAAACCCTCCCTCTTTTTTGTTAACGGGAAGAAGAACAGCAATTTTTATGCCAAAGAAGTGAGATAATGTTTTTAAGCATTTACCAAAAGGGGACAAATGCTCTTTAACATTTTTGATAAATTAAATAGAAGAACTTATGTGTTGTGTGGCATTGAATTCATTGTCTTTTATTAGTTGCGCCTCGTCGATCTCTGAAGACCTAAAGACCACGCCTGTATTGACATTCCTAAAGAGACAATCACTTATGATAATACTTTTTGAGTCTTTTATCAAAATTGGTTTATCTGTTTTCTCAAAGACAGAATTATTTACAGATACGTTTGAAGACTCGTTTATCATCAGCCTGTTGATGTTTAATCCTCTCAACATTACGTTCTTTGAGTTGTGTACCAATATCCTGTTAACGCTATGGTCAGGCTCTAATATAACGTCGCTAGAGTTCCTTAAGATAAAGTCTTTTGCTTCACCCTTTGGTTTGAGTTTAACTATTATTTGTGCGCTATCTTGTTTCAAGCCTATGAGTCTATCAAGTTCATTTTGTGTGCCAACAGAATACTCCAGACCCATAAAGCCCCTTATATCAGCGACTTTGTAATGTTCATTAGACGTATCTGTGATCGCGTTTTGGAGCACAGTATTAATAACAGCTATTGAGCTTGCGTTCTGTTCGCTTGACAACACCACCATGCCACAAACCTCTGCATCCCTGTTAAGTACTGGGGCCCCGCTGAACCCCTTGGTCAGGAACACAGGAAGTTTCTTTGCATATGTTAATTTAGTATTTAGGGTTTCCTCTACGTCAACAGCAAGGAAAGAACCCTTGTGATACCCTGCAACAACAAGAGGGCCTTCGCAGGATCTGGAAAAAGTAAGTGCTGTCCCAACATCCCTTGCAGCGCCAAGCACAAGAACATCGTTCAATTCATCGTAGGCAACAATTGAAAGCTCTGTCCCCTTTAATTCACCATTTATTATTTTAATATTATTAGCATTAAGAAGCACGCTGTTAAGCAGGTGAAAACTCGTCAATATAACTGTCTTTTTGAGATCCTTATGGTTAACATAGAAACCGGTCCCAGAAGATATCATCCTACCATACCTGTCTTCAACGCCTATCTGATATATGCCATCCAGGCCCTGGGCCATTAAGCCGGCCGACAGTATGAAAACAAATACTATTGTTATTATCTTTATCCTCATACTAATACCAATCGGAATTTACCCTTGTTATCTTTAACAAAAGGATATAAAAGAGTGGCATTATGGCTTGGGAATACTCTGAAAAAACAAAGAAACTCTTCACTGATGCAATAAATAACAGTGAAAACGCACACATAGGAGAGGTCGAAAACCCCGATGGAGAGGGTTTTCACGGATCCTTGGTATGTGGTGATGCTATAAAGCTGACCTTCAGCGTTAAAAGAGATGAAAAACACCCAGAAAATGACATTATAACCAAGGCAAGGTATCTAACCTTTGGATGTACGTCTGCAATAGCCGCAAGTGAAGCTATATGCACCATCATGGAACACGGCAAATACACCCCAATAAAAGCCCTTTCACTCACAAAGGACGATATAGTGGCTTTCCTTGATGGCTTGCCAACACAAAAAATACACTGTTCAATAATGGGAATAGAAGCGCTTTACGCCGCTATACACGATTGGGCAAAGAAAAGGGGTGTTGACCTTAAAAAATTTGGCGTCAAGAACGAATGTGTTGTTGATAACGAAAAGGAAACCGAGGATTCAAGGACTGTTTGCCGCTGTATGGGCATGAATAAAAAATACATAAGGGATCAAATAAAGGACCTCAAGCTAAGATCAGTTGAAGAGGTGGTAAGTGTTATAAAGGCTGGGAGCGTTTGTGGGAGCTGTATTGAGGAGAGTGGCGGTATCAGGGATATACTGAACGAGGTCTGGGGTTACGATAAAAGCAAAGCAACACCACCAGAGCACAGCGATCAGAACAAAACTCCATATCAGATATCCAAGGAGATCGAGAAAGTTTTGTCCAGCGACATAATCCCTATACTTGAAAGGGATGGCGGTGGCCTTGAGATAATAGATATAAGAGGTAAAGAGCTGTATTTCAAGTTAAAGGGCGCTTGCAGAGCTTGCCATGCAGCGAACGATACTATTGAGTATACGATACAGAAAATATTAAGGGATAAAGTCGATAAAGACGTAAAAGTAATAAACGTAGGGTAGGAAAATCTAATGTCAAAGATCACTTATTTAGACTACAACGCAACAACCCCAATAGATCCAAATGTCCTGGATGTAATGCTGCCTTATTTTAAGGAAAAATATGCTAACCCAAGCAGTAAATATAGATTTGCAATGGACATATCTGCTGATGTTGAAAAGGCCAGGGCTGTTATAGCCAATTGTCTTGGTGTTGAGCATAGCGACGAGATAGTTTTTACTGGTTCGGCAACAGAAAGCGTTAACCATGCAATAAGAGGAACACTAAAGACCTATCCTGAGAAAAACCACATTATAACCACCGTGGTTGAACATCCGGCTGTACTAGACACCTGTAAAGACCTTGAAAGGGATGGATATAAAGTAACTTTCCTAAAGGTTAACAACAACGGTGAACTTGATGAGAATGAACTTAAGACATCAATAACGGAACACACCGCCATAATAAGTATAATGCATGCAAACAACGAGACTGGGGTCGTTTTCCCAATTGGTAAATTATCAAAACTGGCCAAAAAGGTGAACCCCGAAGTTCTTTTCCACACCGACGCCACGCAAAGCGTTGGTAAAATTAACATTGATCTAAACTCTGACGAGTATAAAGATATAGACTTCCTGTCAATGAGCGGCCACAAAGTATATGCTCCTAAGGGTATAGGGATACTTTTCTCAAGAAAAGGAACTAGGCTCAGGAAGTTCATTACTGGCGGACATCATGAATTCAATAAAAGGGCCGGAACCCTGAACGTGCCTCTAATACTGGGTTTGGCCAAGGCGTTTGAGCTTCTTAAGGAAGAGCTCGCATCTGGTAAACAGGATAAGCTTGCAAAATTAAGGACCAAAATAGAGACAGAGATCACAAAAAGGATACCCTATATAAACATAAACGGTTTAAAAGCACAGAGGCTGAGCAACACAACCAACATTTCTTTCGATTGCATTGAGGGTGAATCGATCCTTTTCCAATTAGATAAAATGGGCTTCTGTATTTCTTCTGGCTCAGCGTGTACGTCGGGGTCTCTTGAACCAAGCCATGTTCTGCGAGCAATGCACGTTCCTATTACTTCTGCCCACAGCAGTCTAAGGATCAGTCTTGGGCGTTTTACAAAAGAGGAAGAAGTGGATGATTTCATATCGTCTCTACCAACAATAATATCGAGGCTGAGAGAAATATCGCCTTTTTGGGACAAGAAGACCAACAAGCCAAACGACAAGGCCATCCAATATAGTTGTCAAAACTAAGGGCCCTAAAGATAATGCCAAAAAGTCTTTATGTAGTAGCAACACCGATAGGCAACCTTAAAGACATAAGCACTAGGGCTGTAGAGACTTTAAAGACCGTAGACCTAATACTTGCAGAGGATACCAGAAGAACAAAGGTGCTTTTAGACCACTACGGCATAAAAACGCCCACACTCTCTCTACACAAGTTTAATGAATATTCACGACTATCCAAAATTAAAGAATTATTTGAACAGGATAAAAGCCTGGCCCTAGTTTCTGATGCGGGCACACCATTAATTTCTGATCCAGGAGAAGGCTTAGTTGAATATTCAATAAACAACAAAATACCTGTAATCCCAATACCCGGGCCTTCGTCTTTGACCACACTTCTTTCTGTTAGTGGTTTAGACCTAAAAAGTGCCCCTCCGGTTTTTTTGGGTTTTATGCCTCATTCAAAAGAAAAGACCAAAGCCTTATTAGAAAGACTTTTTTCTGATGACTTCACTTATGTGGTTTTTGAGTCACCCCTTAGGATTAGGTCACTTATTGAATTAATAAGGGCTATAGACCAAAATTCAAAGATCGTTATAGGCAGGGAGCTAACTAAGATCCATGAAGAGATCCTGGTTTTAAATCCAGGAGAAAAATTAGATGAAATAAAAGAAAAAGGAGAGTTCGTAATAGCCATCCAGCCCTCAATAAAAAGCAATAAAAACAATAAGGTAAACGTCTCTGGGGGTAATTCTGAAGATACTCGTGGTTTGTCCAAACTATTAGCTAACTATTTGAATATAAACCAAAAAGAAGCTTATTCTGTGCTACTGGAACTTAAAGAGCGCTTTACCAAGATTTAAATATTTAATATTATTGATTTATCCCATCTTTGTGGTGCCGTCAAAGACTACACCCTCTTCCATTGAAATAGATGGAGCAGACAGGTTTCCTTTTATCATTGCTGGCTTATATATTTCTATTTTATTCTTTGCGTTTATATCTCCAACAACTTTTCCACTAACTATTACAACATCTGCAAGTATGTTCCCGGAAACAAAACCTGAATCTTCTATTATTAATATATCGTTGGTAAATATCTCCCCCTCAAAGTTGCCCCCCAGCCTAAGGACCCCTTCAAAGGATAAACGTCCCTTAAACTCACAGCCGCTTTGTATGATCCCAGAGACATTCTCATTAAGCCTTAAATAATGTTCTTTAGTTTTCATAACACCCCTCTTTTGAATATCCAATGGCTATTCTTTTGCTTAGTCAAACAATATGCCTAGGATCCTTTCGAAGTCGTCTCTGTTAAAGTACTCTATAACGAACGAGCCCTTATCATAGCGACCCTTTATGTTAACTTTAGTGTGGAACTTTTGTCTTAGGTTGTCTTCAATTGAAGAGAAAAGGTCTTCTTTCTTATTATGCATACTGCCTGACTTGGATAAATCTTTTTTCGGGGCCTTTATTTTGTTTATCAAGGCTTCTGTTTCCCTAACGGATATCTCTTTTGTTAACACAAGTTCTGTAACTTTTCTTATTTCAGCCTCGTTATCTAAAGAACAGATTAACTTTGCGTGACCAGTACTTAATCTTCCTGACTCTATCTCTTTTTGAACATAATCAGGAAGCTTAAGAAGTCTTAAACAATTCGTGACCGTGCTCCTGTCTTTGCCTACTTTTTTAGAAACCTCTTCCTGGGTCATGCTATATTCGTCTACCAACTGCTTGTAGGCTCGTCCTTCCTCTATTGCGTTCAGGTCTGCTCTTTGTATGTTCTCTATCAACGCAGTAAGAAGTGTGGTCTTGTCTGACATGTCCTTAAAAACAACTGGGACCTCTCTCAACCCCGCAAGTTTCGACGCTCTCCACCTTCTTTCTCCAGCT
>JAKLHL010000109.1 GCA_022710165.1 Bdellovibrionales bacterium
CATAAAGAAGAGCGTAAGGGTACAGGGCAAACATAAAAAACAATCCGGCGGACACGGTCAGTACGGCGACTGCTGGATAAAGGTTGACCCATTGAAGAGGGGCTCCGGGTTTGAGTTCGTTGACGCGATCGTCGGCGGTGTCATACCAAGGAACTTCATACCTTCAGTTGAAAAGGGAATAGTAAAGACCATGGATAGGGGAACCGTAGCCGGATTCCCTGTAATAGATTTTAGGGTGACACTTGATGACGGAAGCTATCACGACGTTGACTCTTCAGATATGGCTTTCCAGGTGGCAGGTTCTATGGCTTTCAAGAAAGCGATGGAAGAGGCCAACCCAGTGCTCCTTGAGCCTGTAATGGAAGTAACCATTTACGTGCCTGAAAGATTCCTCGGTACCATAACCAACGACCTTAGCGGAAGAAGGGGAAGGATAACCGGCATGGATACATCGGCTGAAGGAAGCGTTGTTAGAGGTACTGTACCTTTGGCAGAGCTTTTGACCTATGCGCCAGAGCTCCACTCGATGACACAGGGCCTTGGGCTCTTTGAGATGAAGTTCTTCAACTATGAAGAAGTCCCAGGACAGAACGTAGCAAAGATAGTCGAGGAAACTAAAAAGTGGAAGCAGGATGAAGAGGTTCTTGGATAATGGGCTGTGATAACAAAAAGAACAACCTGAGCAGCTGCACCTGCACCTATAGCTCGTGCGACAAGAAAGGGAACTGCTGTGCCTGCGTTGCCTATCACAGGGATAACGACGAGCTCCCTGCGTGCTTCTTTGATGAAAAGACCGAACGCACTTATGACAGGAGCTTCAGGAATTTTGTGAACATGTTCAACAAGAGAGGTAAATAATGGGAAGGAACGAAGATACCTGGAGAGTGTTCAAGATAATCAGTGAGTTCGTAGAAGGTTTCGAGAAACTTTCCAAGGTCGGTCCATCAATAACTATCTTTGGTTCAGCAAGGGTTAAAGAGGGAGAACCTCTTTACGAGGCTGCCAGAAAGATGGGTCAGGAAATAGCAAAGTCAGGCTTTAACGTCGTTACCGGCGGAGGACCTGGTGTGATGGAAGCTGCTTCAAGGGGCGGTAAAGACGCTGGAGGCAGGACCATCGGTTTGAACATAAAACTCCCTAAAGAGCAAGGGAACCCCTTCCTCGACATAAGGATAGACTTTAATTACTTCTTTGCAAGAAAGGTGATGTTCAAAAAATACTCTAACGGCATAATAATATGTCCGGGCGGTTTTGGCACCATGGACGAGATGTTCGAGGTGCTTACGCTCATACAAACAAGAAAGACCAGATGGACGCCTGTGGTGCTCTATAACTCAAAGTATTGGAACGACCTGATAGAGTTCTTTAAGACGCACATGGTAGCAAATGGTTATATAGGAAAATCAGACCTCAATCTTATAAAGCTTAGCGACGATCCAAAAGAGGCCGTTAAGTTCATTGTTGATGTCTATAAGTCCAGTGAGGAAGCCAGGACTTCGCTCATAGATCTGGAGGAGTGAACAGTATGCAAATATGCATGATCAACATTCATGGTCATCTTAAGAAGGAGGGTTCTCCTATAGGCGGCCATCCCGATACTGGCGGACAGATAGTTTACGTACTTAATCTTGCGTACTATCTTGGTCAGAAAGGGCACAAGGTGGATGTTTTCACAAGGGCGTTCAAGGACGAGAAGTGGAAAGGCTTTGACGTCAAGATAGAGAAAGTTTCCTCTAACGTTAACATAGTAAGGATACCATGCGGGCCGGATGCCTTCGTACAGAAAGAAGAGATATGGCCTTTCGTTAATGAGTTCTCCGCCGGTATAGAGGACTACTACAAGAGGAACAAAAAGAGCTTTGATGTCATAAACACGCACTACGCCGATTCCGGCGCCTGCGGTGTGCTCTTAAAGGCAAGAACAGGAAAACCGCTGGTACACTGCGGACATTCTCTTGGGGCCTTAAAACTCCAGAATGCCAGCATAACCCAGGGGAACTTCCTCAGCGTCAATAAAAAATACAGTTTCCATACTCGTCTTTTTGCAGAAAGGACCACTCTTAACTGGGCGGACAGCGTAGTAGTATCAACAGAAGAAGAAAGATACCAGCAGTACGGTCTTGAACTGTATGAAGGTGCGATAGACATAGAGGACCAAAAGTTCGTAACAATACAGCCTGGCGTTAACACAGATGCGTTCTATCCATGGAAAGGCAAACCTACTGCAGTTGACAAGAACGCCGAGAAGACCATAGAGGATATAATGGAAGAGGGTATAGATCCTTCAAGAAGGGGTCTGCCTTCTATATTCATGGTGGGAAGACTTGATCCTAGAAGGAACATACTTGGGCTTATAGAGTCTTATGCTAACAATCGCCAGCTTCAGGAACAGGCCAATCTTTTCATCTCTTCCGGAGGCCTTTTGGACCCTACGTTCATAAAGAACTGGGAAGGCATGCAGACCAATTATAAGACGCTGT
The DNA here is from genome assembly GCA_022710165.1 of Bdellovibrionales bacterium. Taxonomy (GTDB): domain Bacteria; phylum Bdellovibrionota; class JAFGOL01; order JAFGOL01; family JAFGOL01; genus JAKLHL01. The sequence continues at coordinate 2,481 of JAKLHL010000109.1, forward strand.
TAAAGGATATAAGGAAGCTCATGGTCAAGAACGGTCTTCAGGGCAAGATAGTCCTTACGGACATCTTCGACTATGACAACGAGTATCCTGGCATACTAAGGTACGCCACAAAGAACAGGTGGGTCTATGTTAATCCGGCCCTCCATGACACAAGGGGTATCGCAGTATTGGAAGCAATGGCGAGCGGTCTGCCTGTAGTGACAACCTCAACGGGATCTACCACGAACCTTGTCGATAACGGCAACTACGGGGTGGTAGTTGACACCTCAGACACCAGGAGCATCGCTAATGGTCTCTTGGGCGTGCTCACCGACGAGAATGAGTGGGACAGGCTTTCAAAGAAGGCCTATGATTTCGTTAACAAGACCTATTCGTGGTCTGTCATATCAGCAAAGTTCGAGAAGATATTCAAAGAGGTCACGGCAAAAAAGGACGGCAAGAAGTCAAAGTACGCACTTTTGCCTCCAAGATATTTGAGGAAGCCAAGCGACAAGAGTGAAAAGGACCTTATAGACGATCTTAGGACCTTCCTCTTTAACGTTTCAGAGGGAAAAAGGCAGGCCTCAAAGGTTTCAAGGGACCTTGCAGACCTTATCATAGACGAGCTTACGGCAAGAAAGAAGAAACCTTTCGTTTTTGCGATGCTTGGAGAAACTGGCGGCGGAAAGACCACTATCGCCAACAAACTTTCAAGGACGCTGAACAACCTCGGTTATGAATCCGTGTTCCTGAAGATGGAAGACTACATGATAGACCTTCCAAAGGACATGGTCGAAAAGAGGGTAAGGAAGGGAGTAAAGGGCGCTGTAGGGCCTCATGAAATAGACATAAATCAGCTTAACCAGCACATAAAAGAGCTGATAGACGGCGATACGGTCATCTCTCCTGTGGTCAATGTAAAGGCTAACTCAAGGAAAATGAGGACCATAAAGGGCAAACCGCTATTTGTCATAATAATAGAGGGTGTGTACTGCGATAAGCTTAAGAACGTGGATATGCTTGTCCACTTTGATATAGATTTTGAACAGCTTAGGATGCAGAGGTCCAAGAAAGAGGATGTTACCCTCTATCCAAAAGGGGATGCGGTAAGGACCCTTCTGGAGGACATACTAAGGCTTGAACATGAATATATTGAAAAGACCGGCCTTGCTGATGAAGCAGATCTTAAGATAAACAGCAAGTATGAGATATTGTACCGTTTCCCGGTCCATAATGTAACAATATAGCCATAACAATGGTGATAGTATCTTGATAATATCTACGGATTATTGTATAAATTTACCTGGGGGTTCTCTTGGCACATTGTTCAATGTTGGTAGGCCCTACTCAAGCTATAGGGAGAATGTAGGATTATGAGAATAAAGAGGCTGGAATTACTTGGTTTTAAGTCTTTCATGTCCAAGACCGTCATTAATTTCGATAAAGGTCTTACCGGAGTCGTAGGTCCTAACGGTTGCGGTAAGAGTAACATTGTCGACGCTCTTCTATGGGTAATGGGTGAGCAGAGCCCCAAGAGCCTTAGAGGCTCAAGCATGGAAGATGTCATCTTCAACGGTAGCGATAAAAGAAAACCATCCTCGGTAGCAGAGGTCACCATAGTTCTTGAGAACGACGGTGTATTCCCTGCAGGTTATATAAATTTCTCTGAGATAGGCGTAACAAGAAGGCTGTACAGGAACGGCGAGAGCGAATATCTGATCAACAAGGTCCCTGTAAGGCTTAAGGACGTTAAAGAGATATTCATGGACAGCGGCGCAAGAACTTACGCCGTAATAGAACAGGGAGAGATAGAGAGGATAATACTTGCAAAGCCCGAGGACAGAAGGGTCATCATAGAGGAAGCCGCAGGTATAACAAAGTATAAATCAAGGAAAGAGGAGTCGCAGAGGAAGCTAGAGACCACAGAGCAGAACCTCTTAAGGCTTAACGATATAATAACAGAGCTCTCAAGACAGCTTACCGACGTAGAAAGGCAGGCAAAGAAAGCCCAGAACTATAAGAAGATATCAGAGGAGCTAAAGGACTTTGAACTTAAGCTTGGTTCAAAGGAATATGCAAGACTGGAAGAAAGGGCTGTAACTTTAAGGACAGAGATAGAGAACCTTGAAAGGGAAAAACAGGACCTTACTAACACCGTCGCTAAACTTGAGCTAGACCTTGAGTCGGAAAAATCAAGGAAGCTTTCAGTTGAGACGGAGATATCAGGCCTTCAGAACAGGACCGTAGAACTCAGCACTTCAACAAGTACCGCCGGCGCAAGACTTGACATGATACAGGACGAAAAGGCCAACATAGGCAAGAACGCAGAGCTGAGGTCTTACGAGATAGAGGCCCTAAAGGTAAGGATAGAAAGGACAGAGAGCGAACTTTCTGGCATAGGCACAGAGTTCGTTTCGCAGGAAGACCTTGTTAACGCGGCCAACAAAGAAGTGAGCGATGCAGAGGCTGAACTTAACAAGAAGCTTTCTGAATATGCAGAGGTAGATTCATCAGTAGAGGCAAAAAGAGCGCGCATAATGGAATGTGTGCAGAACGAGCTTGCCTCTGGCAACAATATAAAGAACTTTGAGGAAAGGCTGGAGAGCAATCAGATACAGCTTGAAAGGAAGCAAGAGGACAGGTCTAAGTACGAGACTGAACTTAACGGTATAAGAGAGACCTTGTCACTGTTAGAGGCTAACTTTGGCGATAACCAAAAGAAAAAGAAAGAACTTGAGGACGAGCTTACCTCATTAAGGACAAGGTACGAGGAGCTTAAAAAGGTAATAACAGAGAAGGATGAGACCATAGATTCGACCAGGATGAAACTTGGTTCGATAAATTCAAGACTTGAGGTACTTTCCGAGATATCCAACAGGCTCGAGCAGGTGTCCAGCGGTACCAAGTTCGTTTTTGAGTCCAACAGGTGGAGCGATGTTACAAAAGGCTTCTTGGCAGATGCGGTCACTGTTGCCCCTGAGTATGAAAAGGCGGTAGAGGCTGTAATAGGCGAGAGGCTTGATTCAATAATAGTCGGTGACGGTTACAATGCAGCCGACATAATAGACGTCCTTAA
>JAKLHL010000011.1 GCA_022710165.1 Bdellovibrionales bacterium
CAAAACACACCTATAGAAACATAGACTGACGACAAGAATATCAGGCCCAAATACATAGAAACCACTTGCCCCATATCCGGGTTGCCGCCTATATAAAGTATCAGGGGATAAACAACGGTCCCAGCAAGTGAGCAAAATATTAAAAGCATGGCCCCTTTGAATTTCCCTATTACTATATCCCATGGTGTGACAGGAGAAGTAAGCAGCAGCTCTATCGTCCTTGATCTTTTCTCCTCTGATATAAGCCTCATGGTTATGATGGGAACGATAAAGAGCATGATGATGTTCATGGTGGCATAAAGCGGTTTTATTACTGCATCGTTAAGGCTGGGCTGTATATAATTAACTGATTGTCCGTCGTAAAAACCCTGTTTTACAAAGAACACGAGTCTTTGATAGAACATATAGCCTACTATAAAAAGAAAAGAGCCGGTCACCGCATAACCGATCGGTGAGGTAAAATAGGTTTTGAACTCTTTAGATGCTATTGTCCAGATATTCTTCATCTGCCACCGCATGAACTTGTAAGTTTAACGAAAACTTCCTCAAGGCTGGGGGCTGTCTTCTTTATCTCTATAAGATCTCGCCCGCTTTCGACGATGATCCTGCTTATTACTGGTGCAAGATCTTTATCAACAGATGATTCCACTTTTATTTTATTCTTTGATATCACATTGCAACTAAAAATACCGCTAACGGAAGATATCCTTGATATTATGTCTTCCGTTATATTAGAGGCTGTAATTTCGTATGTATCCCCCGGCAGTGTTCTATTTATTATATCCTTGCAGGGCGCAGACATCACCAGTCTGCCATTATTAAGTATGACTATATCATCGCAGATCATTTGAACTTCGCTCAGGATATGGCTGCTTAGGATCACGGTCCTGTGCTTTGACATAGACTTTATAAGGTCCCTGATCTCTATTACCTGGATCGGATCGAGACCTATCGTCGGCTCATCAAGGACCAATACTTCAGGTTCGTTGATCATTGCTTGGGCCAAACCAACGCGCTGCTTAAAGCCTTTAGAAAGGGTGCCTATAGTCTTGTCTTTAACATCCAGGAGACCGCATTTTTTCACGGCATCGTTGACCTTGTCCTTTATGTGTGTGTTCTTTATGCCTTTGAGCTTTGAAGAATAGGTCAATTGTTCTCTTACTTTTAACTCCGTATATAGGGGTGGTGTTTCTGGTAAATAACCTATGATCTTTTTAATGTGTATAGGGTTCTTTTCAACATTGATGCCATTTATCTTAACAAGGCCAAGGTCTGGTCTTAAGGCGCCACACATTATCCTCATCGTGGTCGTTTTGCCGGCCCCATTAGGACCCAAAAGTCCCGTAAGGCTCCCCTTGGCTACACTAAAGCTAAGGTCTTTGATAGCCTGGGTTTTTGCGTAACTCTTTGTTAAAGATACAACTTCTATCATGTGGTTCACCGACCAAGTATTGACTATTAATAAAAAAACAGATTGTCAATAAATCAGATGCTGATATATCTTGCGCCTGTAAAGGTGGTGTGTAAATGAAAATCAAGACTGTTGGTATTATAGGTGACTCTCTTGAAAAGCCAGAACTCAATAAAATAGCTGAAGAAATGGGTAGAAAACTAGCCTCCGCAGGTATAACCATAATTACAGGTGGAAGAGAAGGAGTAATGGGTGCTGCCTCGCGTGGAGCAAGTTCTGTAAATAAAAGGCCTGAAACCGCCAGAGTTATAGGTATACTCCCTGGGATAAGCAAGGAAGAAGGCAACCAGCACCTAGACTATGCAATACCAACAGGCATCGGTTGGGCAAGGAATCAAATAGTGGTGCTGGCAAGTGACATAGTCCTTGCTGTCGGTGGTGGTGCAGGGACATTATCAGAGATGGCTTATGCCTGGGCATACAACAAACCTGTCGTGGCCTTTAGCAACGTTGAAGGCTGGAGCAACAAATTGGGCGGTCATAAAATAGACGATAAAAGGGCTGATTCAATAATCAAGGTGAACAGCGAAGACGAAGCAATGAGGGTCATAAACGATATCTTTTCAGATCTTCATCATTAATCGGGAGAATAGTCCTCTCTTCTACAAAAGCACCTCTGTTGTAACATGAAACATTAACGCCTTCTTCTTTAAGGACAGCTCTGTCTGTATATCGTGCAATTATGCTTTCACATATCTGCAACTTTTCTTTTGGCACTTGTTCTATATCGCTGTAAAAAGACATGAAAAGCCCCGTTGGACCGGGCACCTTGTTGCTTGGTTCTATTATCATGCCCATATCTGTATAGTAAGAAAGCCGCTCAAGCTCAGATTGGTCCCTGGTAACAACAAGATAATGCCCGTCGCCCAGGTCAAAATGTCTCCCTATCAATAAAAGGGCAAGGTCCCTCCAATCATAAAGCGGTTTCATGCTAGTATATCTCTTAAATTTATTAACTATATTTGGATCGGTAAACCTACAGCCTCCGGCGGGCTGAGGATAAGTTCCAATGTTCTTTTCTTTTGCCAGCTCATGTTGCCTTTTTCTACCTCGACCAGAAATATTAAGAAGTTTTGACCGATCTATAATTCCCTCTAGCTCCGGTATAGTTGGGTCCAGCAACCTCGCGCTTAAAGGCCTGAGCAGATAGCCCCCTAGACCAGAAACATCTGACAGGATCCTCAACGCCTTTTTGGTCTGTGACATTGGCCTTTGGCCGACCACTTCTCCGGTAAAAACGAATTCTGCATTTATTTTGTCTTTAAGATCTTTCGCCTTAATAAGCATGAACTTATGACAATCTATACAAGCGTTTATATTAGAGCCAACACCATATACGCTGCCCTTAAGGACATTATCGATGTAGTCCTCTTCAACAACTATCGGATGGAATATCATCCCTAGATCTTCTACTTTCTTTTCAAGTTTCAGCAGAGCATCCCCTTTATGGCCAAAGAACGGCGATATGAAATGAAGAAGATGAACTTCAAAATCCAGGTCTTTGACTATCACCGCCGCTATTAGGCTGTCTAGACCTCCAGAGAAAAGACCAACGGCTTTTTTGCGGCCCATCAAAGCAGGCCCTCTACTATCTTGATCTCCTCATTTATGTTTTGTGATCTCGTAATATGATCATAGAAAGATTTTTTCTTTTCCGAGCCAGCATCACAGCCTTTTAAATAATATATAAGGTGTTTCTTCATGATCTTATAAGCGTGGTCCGCCCCATAGAATTTTGCGGCAAGCGAGACGTGATACAACATAGTCTCTACCATCTCTTTGTTAAGCTCTTTTTTTTGTCCCATAAAGAACCACGGGTTCCCAAAAATAGCCCTTCCTACCATCACTCCGTCACAAGCTGTAAGTAACATCATTTTTTTTGCGCTTTCAAGGTCCAGGACATCACCATTACCTATCAACTTAATATCTTTCACTTCATCCCTTAACAACTTTATATGATCCCAGTCTGCCTTGCCCGAGAACATCATCTTGGCTGTCCTGGGGTGAAGTATTATAGAAGAAGCGCCTTCTTCTTTGCACACTCTTGCACAATCAATAAAATTTATAGAGGAAAAATCAAACCCTGAGCGTATCTTAACTGAAATTGGTTTTTTTGTAGCCTTCTTGATCTCTGCTACTATTTTCGCCAACAGGGGAGGGTCTTTCATTAGCGCAGCTCCACTGCCGCTCTTTAAAACCTTTTTTACGGGGCATCCTGCGTTGACGTTTATTTCTGTAACATGATCTATGCCGTCTAGTATCTGAGCAGCCTTATAGAAAGATTCCGGTTTAGAACCAAATAGCTGAAGGACAACAGGCCCGTCCTCTTCCATCACCTCTATAAGCCTCGACGTACTTTTATGCTTGCGCCACAGACCCTCTGAGCTAACCATTTCTGAATAAAGATATTTCGCACCGAACCTCCTGCAAATGGACCTGAACGGTGAATCGCTTATACCAGCTAAAGGCGCAACTGTTATAAGCTCTAAGATATCCCTTTTTACATTACCTGGTTTGGCCAAGTTCTCTCCTAAGCTCCTGCGTGTCTGTGAGTCTCTCAAAGTATTCTTCAAGCCTGTATGAGGCTCTGGGCGGTAGTTTTATAGATGACCTTTTTCTTATTGGAACCTCTCCCTTAATTATCTTATTCCCAAGTTCTGGGTTATATTTGGCTATATCGCTAACGCTCAGCATGGTGACTTTTGAAAGCTCATTAATATGAAGATCGCTCTCAAGTTCCACATAGAAAAAATTCATTAAAGGCTCTTTGTCTATCTTTCCAAATATCCTTTCACTATAAACAGTCACGTAAAGTGCAGCCAGGAATTCTGAATAGAAATTCTTTGAGGCAAATCCAAAGCTTTTGCCTTCATATTTATCAACTATTTTAGAGATATCTTTCGTGCCCAGTTTCTTTGAGGCGGTTCTAAGACCTCCTGGGCCGTGATTATATGCGGTTATCGCCAGGGGCCAGGCGCCAAGGATGTCGTAGTTCTCTTTTAACAACTTTGCGGCCACTATACTGGCCTTAAAAGGTGAGAATCTCTCGTCGTAATTCTTATCTACGCCAATGAACTTCTTGCCGGTAACACCCATTATCTGCCAGATGCCGCGGGCCCCAACTCTTGAATCGGCCCTTATGTTAAAAGAAGATTCCACGAATGGTATTCTGGTCAATTCCCACGGCAAGCCCTGTTCCCTAAATATATCCTCTATTATTGGTAGATACCTGGATGATGCCTTTATGCCAGACACGATAAAATCCCTCTGACCAGTCTGTGTCCTTATCCTGGACAAAACATCCGAAACTCTTTTATCCTTTACTTTGCTCTTAACCTTGAAATATATGTTCTTCTCTTCGTTGTTCTTTGGAGAGAAATCTTTTAAATTTTTTGCTTTAAAGGCTCTTTTAACAATGCTCTTTACCATCTCTCTTGATCTGGATGGTGATATGTTGTCATTTCTCTGGTCAACGACCTTGTATACCAACGACAGGTCATCCTTGTCGTGAACAACATATGTCGTAGAAGGATATGATGAGTATATCTTAAACCAGAAGAATACTCTCTCCTTGAGACCTTCTGGGATAGAAAAGTCCTCAGATATAAGATTGTCTGGGTCTTTTATTAGTTCAGACCATTCGCCAGATCTCTTATCTTTAACCTCTCCAGTGCTTGCGCCTATCTCAAAAGCAAGCCCCTCACTCCAGTTATCATCAAGTCCTGTTACGGATGAATAGGCTGCCCCCTGAAATAATAAAAAGAGCACTGGTATTTGAAAAAGCCATTTCATTACTTTTGAGTATTCAAAATTACTATTAAAATCAACATTAAAATGTATAATCCTTGTAATGGAGGAATAAAATGAACTGGTTGCCCATAATGGAATACTCTATAAACCACTCCATAAGCCCTTCAACGATAAGAAGGAAAATAAAGAATGGTTCTATAAACTTTCGTCTTGAGAACGGCAAGTACCTGATACAAGACGAACCCAAAAGCGGGGATGCCACCATCTCTACAGATCAAAAGACCGTTGAAGATGTGGTCTCTTTTGCTGAAAAGGCTTTGCGTGAAATAAACACTGTAAACGCTCAAATAATAAGCGAAAAGGACAAAATGATAGCTGCGCAAGAACAGACCATAAAATCACTTAAAGAAGAAATAGCAGAACTAAAGATGTTGATAGCTGTTCTAGAGAAAGGACAACATTAATTCTTCTTTTTTATATTAAGCAATTCTGTTTCTGAAGTCCTGGTCAAAGAACCAGCCTCTTTGAGTAAAAGAAGAAGCTCCACGAAGTTCTTGAATATATCATTATAAAGATCGGCGACGTGCCTTTGCTTTGAAATAGATGACAGGTGGTTAAAAGCATCCTCGCCCATAGAAACATAATAAGAATAATTAACTATCCCTTTCTTAAGGCTGTCGCTAAAATATCCTCCGACATAAAGAGTGTAATCACCTACATATTTCAACATCTGTCTTTTCTTGTTTTCCAATTCCATTTGGGCTTGATTGAATATTATAGAGAGCGGTTGTCCTGCATATGGGTGTTTGTCGCTCTTCTTAAGCAGGTTGTCTGGGTTCATGTTGTCTGAAAGAAGCGATACCAGGTAGAACTTTAACGCATCGCTAATTGATATTGAATTATCAATAGCTATACGCTCAATGAGTTCGTTAAAAAACTCCGATGGACTTTCTATTATGGACAGTTTGTTCTTCATTTTGTCAATATTACCAGGTTCTCTTTTTGATCGATAAAGTACTTTTGAGCCACTCTTTGTATGTCTTCCTTGCTCACTCTCATTATTGCATCAGAGAACTCAAAGGCTTTTTTGAAGCCCTTCCCATAGAATTCATACAGGCCCATATTAAGTGACTGAGCACAACTTGTCTGTAACTCTATTTCTTTGATACCAACCAAATAATTCTTTGACCTGACAAGCTCTTCGTCTGAAACTTTTTTGTCTTTTAGGTTATCAAGCTCGTATCTTATACCCTTCACACACTTGTCCACCTTGGAATGTTCCGATGCGATATAAACAGCGAAGTAGCCTGAGTGAGCCCCGAACATTTGCATTGGGAAAACAGAATATGCAAGGCTTTGCTTGTCCCTGAGGTTCACAAAAAGCCTACCACTTTGTCCTAGAAGTACCCCTGATAAAACCTTTAGAACGACCAGGTCATCGTCTGTGACCTTACACGTCTTATATCCAAGCATTATGTGTGCCTGTTTAACATCCTTGGTCGCCACATGCTCTCTGGGGGAATCCTGTTCCGGTTCGATCTCGTTCTTGTGTGTTATCCTTTTTCCCTTTGGTTTCAGACATGATATTTCTTCCGACCATTCTCTGGCAAAGGACTCATCAAGATCACCAGAAAAGACCAAGACCATTTTGCTCGGATCCAATATGCTGTTATAAAAATCATTAACGTCTACACGGTCCAGAGAGCTTACCGATGATTTTGTGCCTATGCTCTCGAACCTGTAATTACTCTTCTTATAAATTGTCTTCAGGAAAAGACTAAGCGTGTAAGATGAAAGATTGTCTTTAAGCGAAGCTATTTCGTTCTCTACGACTTTCTTCTCAGGGTCAAAATATTTTTTCTCAAATTTTGGCTCTGTCACCACAGCTTTTACTATATCAAGGACTTCCCTAAAATACGGCTTCAGAACCGCCAAAGAAAAACCAAAGGCATCCCTTCCGCTAAAGACATCAAAAAACGAGGCTGTCGAATCAAGTCTGTTGGCTATCTGGTCATAGGTGTATCCGCCAGCACCATACATCAACGTCCTGGAAACAAGGTTGGATATCCCGTTATTGGCCTTATCCTCGTAAGAGACTCCTCCAGGGAAGCAAACATACAAAGACCCCAGTGGTATGTTCCCGAACTTTTTCATTATAAGTTTTGTGCCGCTTTTATGAACGATCATCGACGGTTCGCTGTTTTTTGTGCTTACATTAAAATCAAAATTTATTACACCCTCTGTACCGGAAACCTTAGAGGCGCTCAGCTTGGCAGGTTTGATACCTTTAATGCCAAGATCGAGCATCTCGCAGAAAGACTTATCGTCTATACTTGAGCCCTTTGGGGCTACCATGGCTGCAGAAACAAGTCCTTTACATATATACCTGTTGAAGACGTCAATGAGGTCCTGCTGGGTGATCCTCTTTATATTCTCTATATACTTCTCCTCAAAATCAGTTCCGCCAGTAATGGAAATAAGACGGCCAAGCCTTGACGCCATACCGTCAACGGTCCTCTTTTCATAAACCTTTTCGCTGAGTATTATGTTCTTTGCCCTTAATAATTCTTCATCATTAAAACCGTCTGAGGACAGGTCTGATAAAGTCTTAAAAAGTTCTTTTAATATAAGTTTGGCCTTTTCTTCTATGTTCTTTATTTCTTCCTCGAAAGAAAGTCCAAAAGCAAAGGACCCACCGTGCTTAGGAGTATAACAGCTCGTGCTGACCGCAGTAACAAGCCCCATCTCAACCCTTAACTTCTTTACGAGCCTAGAACTCTCGGATTGGCCAAGGATGTTGGAAAGAACGTCCAAAGCTGGGACGTCCTCGTGGAAAAGACCCGGGACCGAAAACCCAAAATAAACAAAAGCTTCACTGACATCAAGTGATAGAACGGAACACGAACAAGAAGTAACAGGTCTTGCATGTTCCACATCAGCTATATCCTTTGCCTCTCTTTTGATCTGAGAAAAGACGATATCCGCAGTAGAAAGAGCTTCAGCCTCTACAACATCCCCGCATATCACCAGCGTGCTGTTAGACGGAGTATAAAATCTCGAATAGTAGTCTTTCACATCCTTTATGCTTATACCGCTAACGACATCAACGGTCCCCTGTATCGGCCTACCGTATGGATGGCCCTTGAACTGATGCTCGTAATAAAGATCACCGGCAACACTGGACGGAATGTCTTGGTATCTCCTTATCTCTTCCAGTATAACCTCTCTTTCATCCTCTATATCTTTAGCGTCCATCAATGGCTCAAAGACCAGGTCCCTTAATACGGCAAGGGCTTCTTTGTAGTATATAGACGGTACCGTTACATAATAACAAGTATGGTCCTTCGCGGTAAAAGCATTCAGCTCACCGCCCATTCTTTCTATCGAGTCTGCGACAGCTCCAAGGCCGTGGTTCTTTGTGCCCTTAAAAAGTATGTGCTCTATAAAGTGCGATATACCGTTCTCTCGTTCAATTTCATTAACAGAGCCACATTTAACCCAAACTTGCATGCTGGTGACATGTGAAGTACTGCTGTTCTCATAAACCACTTTAAGCCCATTGGACAAATTTATTGTTTTCATTAGGACATATTTTTAATATCATTGCTTTGCTGTGTCTATACTTTATATTCATATACCTTTCTGCTTAAAGAAGTGCCCGTATTGTGATTTTTTCTCAATACCTGGAGCAGATCAAAGGCTAAAAGACGAATATACGGGTTCGTTGATAAAGGAACTTCATTCAAAGGAAAGATACCTGGGGAAGAGGATCTCAACCGTTTATTTCGGCGGTGGTAGCCCTTTATTGCTGGGAATTAATAACCTCGAAAGAATAATGACGGAACTCCGACCAAGGCTTAACAAGAACTGTGAGGTGACGTTAGAACTAAATCCCGAACATCTTTGTAAAACACGTGCCGTAAAGAAAAGTATCAAAGAGCTTGGGATCAACAGGGTGAGCCTAGGAATACAAACGACGGATCAGAACATCCTTAGAAGAATAAAGCGACACCTAAAAATACGTTCAACACTTAATGATATAAATTGGTTTAAAAAGAACGGAGTCGATGTTTCACTAGACTTTATGTTCGGCCTGACAGGACAGAATATCTCGGACTTAAAAAAAGACCTGGCCTTTATTAAAAAGGCCAAGCCGCATCATGTTTCTTTCTACATGTTCACGGTAGACGAAGATTACGAGCACCATGAGCTTTGTCCTGACGAGGATATCATAATCAAGATGTTCAAGATCATAAACAGAGACCTTACAAGCCTGGGTTTTGAACATTATGAAGTATCGAACTTCGCCTTGCCTGGCAAACAGAGTAAACACAACAAGGCTTATTGGGAATATAAACAATATATCGGATTAGGTGCTGGCGCTCACTCTTTCATAAAGAGCATGAAAAAAAGATACTGGAACAACAAGGATATAAATGGCTACATAGACGAGCCAAACGGTTGCTTTGGTTTTGAGGAACTTGATGCTCATAAAATAAGGACTGAAAAGATAATGCTTGGGCTTAGGCTGCTAAAAGAAGGCGTAAACAAAAACTTGGTAGACCCTAAAAAGATGTCTGAGCTGTTAAAACAAAAGCTCATAAAAAAGCACGGCAAGAATATCCTGGTCAGTCCCGGTTCAGTCCCAATGATCAATGAAATAATCGAAAGACTTGTGCCCTAAGTGTCTTCTTGACATTTCATGCCTCTTTGTGTATTATTCTATTTTAGTTAAGGGAGGTAATTAAGATGGGCAAAGAAAAGATCAATTATAAAGAACTCTTGAACAACGCCGTCCCGACACTGCCCTTGAACTGGAGAAAACCATCCGGCGAAATAGACAGAATAATAATACCCAAGAACATGACCGGAACAAAAGCAAATATCATTGTGCTTTCACCAGACTCGTTCCCAACAGGTTCAGCTAATGATGGCCCTGCATATTTTAACCTAAAACAAATGGCCGAAGGTAAAAAACAAAGCACTGTAGAGGTTTGTGCTTTTGATAGCGCAATAGCAAGCTACGCCTGGGCAGCTGCTCAGCTAGATATAAAATGCACTATAAAAACACCTCAAATGTCACATCCATACTGGATAAAAAAAGCCAAAGACTACGGTGCCAAAGTTGAATTTGAGGGAGTAAAGATAATAGATGCATCAAGGATAATAGACCTCAACAAGAAGAAACCAAACTTCGTTTCTCAGTTCCAATCAGCAGCTGGATACATGTTCCACCAGACAGTTACTGGAACGGCCATAGAAAAAGCCGTCGACGGTATCGGTGACAGCAAGGTCTCGCTCTTGGCATATCCAGCTTCATCTGGGGCCTTAACCGGAGCAGCAATAAGCAGTAAGAAGAAATTCCCATATTCAAAGAACATGCTTGTCGAACCCTCTGAGAGCTCAACCTTTTACGACAATAAAAAAGGGGCTCATAAAATATATGGCATGGGATATGGTTTCATCCCATACATACACAACATATATGCAACCGACTATGTAATGTTGGCCGAAGAGGACGAAACACTAAAGACCCTAAAGTGTATAGAGGATTTTGGGAACAAAATAGCTTCTGAATTCAACATAGATTCCAAGTCAATAAAAGCCTTGGTACAGAAAATAGGATTAAGCGGAATGGCTTCCTTGATATGCTCGATCAACCTTGCACAGCAACTAAGGTTCAACGAGGACGACAATATAGTTATAATATCAGAAGATACTAGTGTGCCGTACAAAGAGATAATCAGAGCTGAACAGATCCAGGACATCGACACAAAACACATAATAGAAGAATCTTTAATAAAACAAAAATTCAGATTATTCATGGACGTGACCGGCCAAAGACAGCGAGAACGCTTGTTTAAGAAAAAAGCCGACTTCTGGGCTAGACGGGGCTCGGACGAGAACATCCTTAACAAGATGAGGGACCGTGATTTCTGGAACAATCTATCACTTTAATTTACGGATCTTTCCTGGGCATTAAAAACAAAGTTCTTACCAAGCACCATTTGCTCTACAAAATTATTCGCTGGTACTTTAACGCCATCAAGGATCATTGAATCTTTTATTTGATTGTCAGAAAGTATTGTAACGTCATCGCCTATCACTGCGTTAGGTCCAACGACACAGTTGCCCATAACCTTTGAACCAGCCCCTATCAGCACTGGAGGTATTATAGTGGCATCATGATCTATATAGTACCCCTCTCCCAGCCAGATGCCCTCAACAGACTCCATTATCTTGTTGTTCTTTGAGTTGAACCAATAATCAGAGATAAAAGACTCCATCTGGTGATCAAGCTTGTATCTGGACATAAGACCAAGAAGATTAGTGTTAGCCCTCAAATAGCTGACCATGTCGCCTATTTCCATCCACAAGAACGGTTCTTCAGGCACATGCGCAGAGACCCTACCGCCGTTATTCAGGTACGGGATATAAAAATCCCTAACCATACAGCTCGGAGTTTTTTGTTCTGTAACCTTGTCAAAGAATTCTGGGCTGATTATGTGTATACCTCCGAACATGTATTCTTTATATACATTATCTTCCCTGAGACCTATCGTAACAACATTAGAGAAATCGTCCACATAGACAGAGGACGCTTTATCTATGTCTTTGGTCCTCATTAACATTGTTGCAATATTTTTTTTAGTCCTGTGTGTATGATAGGCCTGCTTCAGATCGAAATTGAATATAATATCACCGTTGATCAGAATAAAGTCATCGTCTAAAAGATGCTGTTTAAAACTCATCACGCCGCCAAGTGTACCAAGAATATCTTTCTCTGTAGAAAAGGTGATGCTCATGCCTGCTGGCACCCTTATTGACCCGAATTGCTCTGGCAGATGGTGTCTGTTTATAAAAACATCCTTAACACCATTTATTTTAAGAAAATTAAGAGTATATTCTATCGCCGGTATGCCTAGCACCTTAACCATCGGTTTAGCGACAATATCTGTAAGAGGTCTCAGCCTGGTCCCATAGCCGGCAGAAAGGATAACAGCCTTCACCTTATATAAACCTCCTCTATTATCTCGCTCCAATCCGTGAATTTGCTGGATATATTTTTTATTCTGTTTATTACTTGTGGGATATATTTTAAGTAAGCGTCTTTGCCTCTTTCTACTTTTTGATAAGAGAAAGTGCCCAGCATCTTTATACCTCGCTGTAAATAACATAAAGAATAATGGTTGATATAATCATCCATGCTAACGCCAAACAATGGATTGGCAACAAGGTCGTAGTAAGTAGAGACCAGGTTATCCCTGAAAACATCATCCAGAGATATATAAGGGTCTATTACCAAAGAAGCTATATCGTATGAATAGGGTCCCATCCTTGCGTCTTGGAAATCTATAAGGACCAATTCGCCGTTCTTGACCATCATATTCCTGGAATGATAATCCCTGTGAAGATATGCTGTGGGCTGATCCATCATACTGCTTACTATCTTTTCGTTAACGGCATCTACAAGCTCAACATCAACGTTTTTTCTACCTTTATAGGCCTTAACATAATAATCTAGCGTCATATTAAGTTCTGATATGAATTTCTGCTTTGTAAAACTAATATCAGATCTGCACCTGTGAAAGGTCTGCATGTTCTTGATGGCTGTGTAATAATATTGCTCAAGCAATTCTTTGTTATCAACATCCTGAAGGTGTACGGACCCAATATCTTCCTCTATTATCACTCCATATTTTGGGTCCATTTTTATGAACTCTGGGATCCTTATCCCTGCTTTTTTAAGTATGCCGTAGTTAACTATGTTTGGGTCAGAGACAGGATAAGGTTCACCGTACATTATTATATAAGACCCTTCGTTTGATTCAGCTCTATAGTATTTCCTTGTTGAGGCGTCGCCTGTTAACAGGGTAACCTTGTCAGAACCGCTGACACCTATTTTGGCTAAAACATCCTTAAAATCCAAAACAAGCCCCCTAAAATAAACCATGTTAAAAACAACATTTATTGTTAAACTATATTAAGCCAATATCTTAAGGATATCAAAGTAAAGTATGAAAAAATCTATAATATTGCTCTTGTCCATAGGCGCGGCTTTCCTTTTGGGGTTTTTATTGAGGGGCCTAGTAATTGAACCAGGGCCTAAGAGCGTCGAGCAAAACGAAAACACGGTCAATCCCACAGAGAACTATCCCGAAAAGGCTGACGACAACACTCTCGGCAAGGAGGCTCAAAAAAAATACTACGAGCTGATAGCAGAATACATGGATTATATAAAACAGGATGGTCGCGAAGCGCCAATAGCCCTTGATGAGTTCGTCTCAATAAGGCGGGATCGTTTAATCCAGCAGGACAAATACACTGCTAATGATGAGTCCTTGGATAATGAGATCCTGGAGTGGTATGGGTTAACAGAGAACAATGAAAGCGAAAAAGTTTTTAGGTCATACAGCATCTCTGGAAACATAAAAGGCAGTAATATTAACGATCTTAAAGATAACGAGCTTTTGGTAGGGTCTCTTTTTAATCCTATAAAAGATCAAAGCCCGATCATACCATATGGACACATAGCTTTTGAAAGACCCTTGCAATACACCTATATAAACGATCTTGCCGGCTCCTTCGATCTAAACGTCGATATCTTGGAGAACACAAATGGTGAGACGGACCCAATATATATATTAGCAATGATGATCCCAAACATAAATCCACATAACACCAGACCAATAATGGCTGGTACAGATAACAGCATCTTCGGCGTTCCGGCTTCAATGCTGGCGAGGAGAAAGAACAATGAACCAATAAAAATAAACCTAAAGGCCCTCAGCTCAAGCTTCGATAGATCAGACCTCGATATAATCAATATCCATGATGGATCGATCGTATCCCTGTATGGCGTGGATCAGATCAACAAACTAGACTCGAGTATAGGTATATTAAGGACGGTGATATCGTCTAAGGACAACACTGCAAGACTAAAGTCACTACCTACTGGATCAACCATCATGTTGTCGTCTCCAAACAACAATACGGGTTTTTGGTTCGAAACGGAACTCACGGGCAGGGACAACAAAATCAATCTGGAACAGAAACCTTCTTGTAGAAACAATTCTTCGTGTCTGTCCGTCATAAGGCCGCTCGGGGTGAAGTCACCGGAAATAACTATTTATTCTAAAAACCCCAAGTTAAAACTATCAAAAGCTCTAAGCAATCAAAAACCATGGTCTATAACAACGCCAGTCCTAAAAGAGGCTTTTCTTGAACTAAAAAGCCAGAACAAGACTTTGGGAATAATGAGGATAAACACTCTTGAAAACAAAACCGGCATAATTGAACCGGTATATAAAAACATCGGGACACTTACCGGTAATATAAAAAAAATAATATCTCCCGGCAGCCATAAAGATTGTGCTGGCTGTAAAATAACAATTAAATTTTCTGAAAAAGAAGCTGTGTGCAGCAGTTCTGGTCGATTTATGATAGAGGACATAGACCTCATAGACAGCTATATGAACATCCTGGTGGAAGACAAAGACGTGGATGCGGTAGTTAACATACCTGTCGTTTATAGCCACAAAGATCTAAGGCTCAATTCCAGTGTCCCATCATACACCGCATTGAGGTCCTGGAACATGACGGCGCCGACAATGCCTTCTAATACCCTGGTTTACGGTGAAATCCCATATCATAAAAGCTACAGGGCTTTTTTGGTTGGCGTAGACAACGATCTTACCAAAGAGGCCGTGTATTTTAACAGGCTGGACACGCCTGACAGGAAAATTTACTCGACACAACATGATCCTAACAGTGCAGGTTTTGCTAAATTTATTTTTCCAGATATTCCAAAAGGAAAATATGTATTACACCTGATAAGCGGTGACGATATAATACACTCTAGGATAATATATATAGATAAGAACGGGGCTTTTGTATTGAATTAGGAGGCTATATGCGTAAAAGGACGATCGCTATTATTTTCATTTCAGCATTCCTGGTGTTTATAACAATAATGCTGTTGAACAAAGAAGACGGATGTACCAAGAAAGATGGAGCTGTTTGCAAAATAAAAGTAAACGGTAAGAGCCTGCATCTTACAGTGGCATATTCAAGACAAGCACAAATGAAAGGCCTCATGGGGATAACAGACCTTAAGGACGGAGAAGGGATGATATTCGTCTATGATACACCACAGGTCCTCTCGTTCTGGATGAAAAATACCATGATCCCTTTAAGTATCGCCTACGTTCAATCTGATGGAGAAATAGTTCAAATATACGACATGTACCCTGAGCTTGATAAACCAGACTGGGAGCTAAGGTCTTATGCCTCTCCTGCGCTGGTTAAGTATGCCATAGAAGTACCACAAGGCTGGTTCTATAATGCTGGGATAAAAGTCCCGGCAAAACTACGAATACCAAAAGGCCTCAAATAAAAAGCAGAGATCCTTTTTACTTTTTGTCTTTTTTATCTTTCTTTGGCTCTTCTTTTTTAGGCTCTTCTATCTTTGCTTCTTCTGCTACTGGTGCTGGGGCCTCAACTTTTGGAGCAGGGAAACATTTTGAAATATATTTCTCAAATTTAGGATAAGCAGCCAACCCTTTACAATCAAAAACAGATACGGAGCTTGAACCACCAACCACTCTTGTTATCCAACAGAAACAAGCCGCAGTGTCCATGTAGTAATATATGTCGTCAAGATCCAGGTCTGCTTTAACTATTTGCGTAGCGTTCTCGTCAAGGTCTATATCTATGATCTTAGAACCACCTGCATAAGAGACTGAAGAAACAAAAACTAATAAAAAGATGATCTTTTTCATATCATTTCCCTCCTGAGAACGAAACTCTACATCTACAAAATCTTATTGTAAACGCCTAATAGAACCGTACCTGGTAATAAAAAGGATCAACATGTTGGCAGCAATTATAATACCTATAGAACTAAAAGTTATTGCCGCTCCAGCCTCTTCTGCGACATAACCAGCTATAAAGTTCCCTATCGGGCTGACGCCTGCAAAGACGACCGTATAAACACCCATGACCCTGCCCCTATATTCATCGCTAGAATTAAGCTGAAGCGAGGCATTGGCTATAGTAAAGAACCAAAGGTTAAAAACACCACAAAGGGCTATCATCAACGAAGAACTATATATACTCCTCGTAAAACCTAGTACCACGAAACAGACTCCAAGGAAAAAAGAGCTAAGGACCAAGACTCTTGGTTTTGGGTTATGCCCCCATATCATAGAAACGGAAGCCGCTCCAACAAGGGACCCAACCCCGAGGAAAGACAACATGACACCGAAACCTCTTTCTTGCAGGCCAAGGACAGTCTTTGCAAACACTGGAATAAGAACACTATAATTAAAACTTACTATGGTTATAAAAAGTATTATCATGGACGTCTTAAGCAAGATCGG
>JAKLHL010000110.1 GCA_022710165.1 Bdellovibrionales bacterium
CTTCTTTAATATCTTTTTTATGGGTTTCTTTGGGGCAGCCTTCTTTTGAACAGCTTTTTTTACCGTTTTTATCGGTTTTTTAGCCGCTTTTTTGGGAGCAGGCTTTTTTACGACCTTCTTTTTAGAGGCTGTAACCTTTTTCTTGGCCAGTTTTATTTTGGCCTTTGGTTTTGCTTTAACGTTCTTTTTAGCCTTGCTCTTGGAAGCCAAAATTGATGCCCTCCGGTTTAAGCAAGTGTTTTAGCACATCAGCGCCAAAGGTTAAAGATAAAAATTTATTTACTTTTACTGCCTCAAAGGGTATGTTTTTGCTCCATTAAGACTGCCCGGGTGGTGGAATTGGCAGACACGCCAGACTTAGGATCTGGTCCGGAAGGATGGGGGTTCGAGTCCCCCCTCGGGCACCAAGAGTTGATAGACGGAAACGAAAAAATAAAAAACCAAAAGCCCTTCAGAGCAAGAATGCTTTGAAGGGCTTTTTTATTGTCGCTGTTCCGAAGGTATTTTAAGAATTACAAACTAGCAACTTTCTATGCACTAATACCGATAGCTCCAAAACAGGTATAATTATGTAATTTCGTGTAGTTAGGAGCTATAAAGTGATCAAAAATGCATGGTTTTGGATTAAAAGCATTTAACAGCTTTCCATCCAACTATTTCATGAAGGGCTTCAGTTTTGTCTTCCATTCTCCTGAGTGTATAATCCTGGTTTTCTGAAAACCTTGAGAAAGAATTTCAGCTTTAGTTAATTTGGAGAAATCCTCCCAGTTCTTGTCAAAAATATATATTGCATTGCCGTACATAACACTCTCTAAAACAGTCATGTCGTTAAAAATATACGCGACGTACCCTTTGAAGCCCGCTGTACCTACACCAAGGCTTAGTGGGTTGCTTGCTAGAATATATTTTTGTCGCTCCATTATTGGATGACCGAAATCATCATTTTTGATTCCACAATTTTTGAGATATTTTTGTACTCTATCCCAAGGGTCTTGTCCCTGAGGCAGGATTTCCCAGTTAACTCTTTTTGCCTTTATAATATCTTGTAAGTCATCTTGAACAATTTCGCATTCACCAAATATTTCTAGAAATAAGTTTATAATGTGTTTGATGTTATCTCTTTCACTTTTATTGCAAATTCTTGAGGATATCTTATCCCCAAAATATGTTAGTTCTTCAGCAGGAGGCGAAACAAAGTCCCTTGGATAACAGTCCCTGTAAACGTCTCTGGTTTCTTCCATGTCGACGGTTTGGTTTCTTCCTGCCCATTGTTTCCACCTCCATACTCTTTCATACATAAATCTTTCTTTTTTTGGCAAATCTTTACGGATAGAGTATTTCCCATAAGCATTAAAAGTAGAAACTGGTCCGATCTTAGTTGGTAGTATAGAAACATTGGGTTGGACGTCCTTATTTAACCCAATTTTTACTATATCTTTTGTGGCATCCTTTATTTTATAAACCACCCTTAAATTTTCCATTTGATCTGGAAGTTTAGTCAAAACACTGCTTGCGTCGTTAATTCTTTTTTGCTTAATAAACATTTCATTTCCTCCTTTTTAATTGCCCATTAATATCTAAATCGGTTATAGATGCTGGGTTTGGTATTTCCTGCGTTCCATTTCATCAGAGCTGCTATTCCTTCTATTTCAGCTTGCATATCCCGTGTTTTTCCTTTCTGTTGACACAAGTCATACGCCATTTGTAGAGCATCCAGTCCGTCGTCGTGAAGCCCTTTGGGATAGTATTTTAGTTGCTCCAAAAGGATCCTTTGCTTTTTACTGAACTGTATAAGTCCATTTTTTATTAGGGGTTGTAGGGACTCTATCCTTGCCCTTTTATCTGCCTTGTTCTCTATTTTTTCTACTTTCAGGTGGTTATTTTGCTCACTTGATCGCTTAGTTATTTGGTCAGCGATGATTGACTGAAAGCCATTGCTTTCAAATGCAAGATAATCAAACTTCCTTTTTTTATGTAATGTGAGGATGTCCACTATTGTTTTCTCTGGGTCTCTTTTCTCAAGATCAGCATCTAAGACGTAAGCGGTGTTATTCTTGGTATCGTAAAGAATGCAAATGATGGCTGAATAATCTCCACGCCTGTTGCTCTTTCCTAGACTGGGGTCACAACCAGCGAATACTTTAGTAAAAACTTTGTTATTCTTAAGATGCTCAATTAAATCAGTGTCGGACTCGAATCTATCGTCCCAGTAGTGTACATCGCTCTGATTAAACATACAGTCTCTGGGATTCACTGGTTCATTTTGCATCTCACTATCAAAACTTATATGTCCTTCTTCTTCTCTTTGGACCATAAGTTCGTAGTAGCTTTTGGCTTCAGGCCATAATACGGTAGTGCCTTTTAACATGTCTTCTTTGTTTAGCTCAAAGAACCTTTCCGCAGCCTCTATCCCGGACTCTCCTTCAAACTCAGTTTTATTACAGAATATATTAGTCCATTGCTCCCATAGGGCAATATTCTCCGCCCAATTGATGACAGATCTATAAATTTTCTTTTTCCAGCCATAAGAGAGGTCTGGCGACGTAAATTTTGCCAACAATGAATCATAATGATGTATGGTTCCTACAAATATAGTATTGGTGGTTGATGTCCCAGCTTTTAATACAGACTTCTCTAGCCAATCTTGTAACTTATAGTAATTTTCAGGGTTCTGAGAGGCTGTGTCAGCCTCTATGTCGTCCAGAATAATTAACCCAGGTCTATTTTCTTTGTTTCTTCTTCCTCTTATTTGTTGTTCAGCACCTAAAGCTATTATTTTTACTCCATTTTTTGTCTGAATTTCTTTTTGTGTCCATCTTGGTGGACCGGGCCTCTTGCCTAGTTCACAGACCTCAGGAAAGTCCTTTATTAATTTCTCATTTGATTCAAGTTCCTGTTTTATGCTCTCAAGGAAGCCCTGAGCTTGGTCGCTAGTATTTGATATTATTACGATGAACGGGTCTGTCTTATAGCATATGCAATAAATAATATATTGCAAAGAAACTAGAGTGCTTTTGGCACTACCTCTTGGCGCAGCGATGGCAAGCTTGGTACCTCTGTTGCTTTTTAATTCATTCAGCATGTAACTTATGTCTTTGTGGAATACAGAGTCTTCCAATTTATTGTAATTCTGAAAATAATATTTTCTGAACTTAGTGAAATCAGATAAAACGTCTCTTCTGATCTGTATAAGACTTCTATTGATCACTGGTATCTTTTTGTTCATCTGCATCTTCTTTTTCCATGCTCGCTGTTATTGATTTAAGCTTTGATATCTCCTTATTTTCAGGGCACAAAGCTTCAAGTTCTATAAGCTCTTGATTTAATGCTTTAAGATCTTCAGCATCGGTATTTTCATAGTGATGAAAAATATCTCCAACTACTGTTCGTGCAACACTTGGCAGATAACCAAGCGACTGCAGCTTGGTAATAACGTCATTGGATGTAACATGCGCATAGTATTCGGCTTGTGCTCTTTCTCCAACGGAGCCTTCTTTTGACCTGGCTAATTTTGAAAGAAAAGTATGACTGTTCCTTGCTTTGAGCAAGAACTCTCCCACAAGCTCTTTAACAAGTTTTATGTCTGGAGTAATGGAGTTTGCTTCTCTTATTTCAACAAGATCTCGTTTTATCGTCTTTTCACTTCGCTTTAGGGCCTGCGCTATTTCTGAAGTTTTATATCCCTCAAGCATTAGTATCTCTACACAGTTGGTTCTAAGTTCTTTTGTTAAGGTAGTCGGATCTATCCGACCATCTTTAATCTCTTGTATTATCGACGTAGTAGGCTTTTCTTCATTATAATGTTGTTTGGATTCCATCTTTTATATCCTCAACAAGGTACTTTTGTCTTAATTCGTTACAGATATTATCTATTCCAACATAGTTTATGTAGCGTCTAACGATGCCATCACAGTACTTGGGGTCGAGTTCAATTCCATAACAAGTTCTATTCATGGTTTCTGCTGCAATTAGCGTAGAACCAGAGCCCAAGAACAGATCCAGAACTAAAGCTTCTCTTACTGAACTGTTTTTTATAGCTCGCTGTGGAATGGCTAATGGCTTTTGTGTTGGGTGTATATAGTTCTTGGTCTTATCTCGTGATATTTCCCACAGCGTTGATTCATTCGTTGGACCGTACCATTTATGAGCGCCATTATCTTTCTTCCAACCATATAAACAGAACTCAGTCTGCTGATTATAGTCGCCATAGCCTATGGAGAAGTTTGGTTTTGCCCACGTTATTACGCATGAAGCATTAAAGCCCAGTTCATCAAGCATTGAATTCATTGGTCCAAACTGTCTAAATCCATTCCAAATATAAAAAATAGCACCTGAGTCCATATACGCTGAAACGTTTGTAATTATCTTTTTAAGCCATGCTTCGTATTCGGGTTGTGACATATTATCGTTATAGATCTGCTCCCAAAGTTTATGATTTTTAGGTCGAGAACTATCCGTTGGACGATTGCCCCCATAATAATTGACGTTATATGGTGGGTCTGTATGGAGTAGTTGAACCTTCCTATCTCCGATTAGTTGTTTAAGTATGTCGGGGTTAGAGGAATCACCACAAATTATTTTATGCCGACCAAGATTAATTATGTCACCAAGTTGTGTAATCGGTTTCTCTATAGAATCCACGACAGCGTCAAAATCAAAACCATCATCATCTTTTACTTCATTAAAATTATCTAGCAGCTCACTTATTTCGACGGTGTCAAAGCCTGTCAGGTTAACATCAAAGTCTGGTAGGCTTTGGAGATCAATAAGAAGTTCTGCAAGCTTATCATTGTCCCAACTCCCCCGTATTTTATTTAAGGCAAGGTTTAACGCCTTTTCTTGTCCGATAGGTAGATCAACAACACTAACTTCTACCTCATCCAGCCCCTGTTCCTGAAGGATTTTAAACCTCTGATGCCCAGACACAAGAGTTCCTGTCTGTTCATTCCAAACTAGAGGTTCGACGTAGCCAAAGCTATTAATGCTTTGTCGCAACTTTTCATAGTCTGGATGACCTGGCTTAAGATCAACTCTAGGGTTGTAAGGGGCTGGATTGATATTATTTAGGGGGATTGTTTTAATGTTCATGTTTTTTACTCCTTATAAAGCCTTCTAACAGGTTTAAATAAAGTTTGTCAATAATGTTTTTTAATTACTTTAATTATATTTTTTGACTTTATACGCTTTAATCATGTATAATATTAGTTAAAAGAGGGTCTATGAACAAAAAACAGAAAGAAATCCTTATATTAATGGATTCGGAAGATTTTGGCTCATTAACTTTGCGCGAGATTGGGAGCAAGATTGGGCTAGGAAATAGCCCTCAAGCCGTCAAATACCACCTTATTCAACTGGAAAAGAAAGGCTTAATAGAAATCGACAAGGAAAATAAAAAAATCAAAAAAGTAACCCTTAACTCCAAATTAGAAGCAGGACTGCTAGCAATACCGATCCTTGGAGCAGCCAACTGTGGTGAAGCAAAATTATGTGCTGAAGAAAGATTCGAAGGCTTTCTTA
>JAKLHL010000111.1 GCA_022710165.1 Bdellovibrionales bacterium
ATAATTCTATTCTTCCCCAAACAGCAACCATAGATCCTAAATCTTTAAAATAAAAGTTCGCAAATAAAACTAAGCTCAAAATAACTATGTGGGCAATGAAAAAATATCTTTTTTTAAGAACTTTCTTAAACCTTGCATAAGCAAGATTTAAAATAAGGATGGAAAGCAAGAAATTAAGTACTATCCATATATTAAACAATCTATATGTAAATCCTTTAAGCCAAGGGAAAACAACAAATAAATTTCTAGATATAAACCATAATGCAGTACTACCAGCAAAATAAGAAAATGCTGGATAATCAAAAAATCTTCTTAAATAGATTGCAAATGGAATAGAAACCAAGAATAAAGCGACAAAGGCAATACTTGCAAACATTGCTTTCCCATAGAAAAAAAGACTGTAAAAAAGATATGCAGAAAAAAGATTTACAGACTTACTAATCATAATTCCGTCATCAAGCCATACACCATGTGGACTTGAATTTTCTAGTCCAAAAATCCAAACCATATGATCCTTATCATCAACATTTTTTACTAACGGAATTTGAATAACATTTTGTGACCATAAACCCAATAAATTATTACAGGATCGGTTTACACATACATAACCAAACCTTATAGCTTTAAAAGTAAGAACGTTATAGTCAGCTAATACATCATTTATTTTACCATCTTTTATGTAGCCACCATCCTGTGAAAAATATTTTTCTGGAACCTTTATTCCTGCAACAAAATAGTTGCCTTCTTTAAAATACTCGCTGGCTTTTTTGGTTGCTGGATCTGAACTTTGCTTCATCATGTAAGGAAGACTCGGTGCAATTTTTAGTGTTTCTTTGAAGGTCGGAATTTTTACCTCGACCATTTTATTAATATCAAGTTTAGAGACACATTCTTCAAAATTATTCTTGCCTGGATTAGCGTCAAACTCTTTTGGACAAAAATCTTTCATTTGACCCACATAAATAGTATCTATGTCATATCTTTGATTATCTTTTGGAAAGATTGTAGTCTTCGAAAGCGACATCAAAATTATGGAAACAACACCTAAAACTATAGCACTAGCAAATATTATAAGCAGCCAAGAATCTGTATTTTTTTTGAACTCTGTTCTAAAGAAGTCCAGATGATCCTTTATATTCAACAACCACTTCATAAGCGGAACCCTCCGCATAGCATTAGCCTAGGCTCATATATTCTAATATACTTAACGGCATTGATATTGTTTTTAATAAATCAAAACAGCGTTTATCGTCAAAAGCATGACTTAATGGACAGTTAAGTCACTATTTGTAAGCATTTCATTTACCCACACTTCTTGCAGCAACCCTTCTTTAGAGGTTGTTATGAAAAAATTAAAAATGTACCTTGATACGTCTGTTTGGAGTTTTTATTATGCAGATGATGCTCCAGAAAAAAAAGAGATCACGAGGGAGTTTTTTGATAAAATAGTTGATTATGAAATATACACATCTGAAGTGGTCATAAATGAAATACTTAGGGCTTCTTCTAATAAAAAGAAACAACTACTCGACTTATTAAAAAAACACGAGCCTATAAAACTAGATATCAATAATGAAATACTACAACTGGCAGATGTATATATACAAAAAGGAATAATCCCACCAAAAAAGAAAGATGATGCCATACATATAGCCTGTTGTACTTGGCACCAAATAGATATCCTTTTGAGTTGGAATTATAAGCACTTGGTAAATGTACTAAGGAAACAAAGGATATTTGCCGTTAGTCTGGAAGAAGGATATAATAAGCCTCTAGAGTTAATAACTCCTATGGAGGCCATAGATGAAAAAGACCAGACATAACAATTCTAACACCTCCTGTCCTCCTTCTTTAAAAGAAGTATGGAAGTGGAAAGAAGCTACACACAAAGATATTAAAGACATGTCACATGATGAAATATTAAAGTATTTTCGACAAACAACTAAAGATGTAATTAAAAAAATTGGCCTTAAAAAATCAAAATGACTTTCATAAAAATGACTTTTGAAGAATATCTTGAGTTCTTAGACGACTACTGGGGACTTTTTGGTCCCATACCAGAACCCAAACCAAAGATAGAATATAAGTTAGTCCTGCTATAATTTAGTATCAACTACGGCCTTTGGTTTTCTTTTCATTCCTCAATTCTCTTTGGAGTTTAAGCACTTCTTTGTCTGTAATACGACCATCAGCATTGCCTCGTATCTTGGCCAGCAGTTTAAGTGCCTTTTCTTCATCGCTAGTGGGCGTACACAGGGCTTTTATGCTCCTTCTGATTATCTCCGCAATAGATGTATTCAATATATAGGCCTTCTGCTTTAACATCTCTAGTTCCTGATCTTCCAGGTAAATTGTGGTCTTTTTCATCTTTGGCACCTCTCCATAAGTGCCATTATGCCATATTGCCATATATATGTCAAACACTCCTCTCCTATAGAAGTGCATAAAAGAGGCCCCCTGCAAAACCTCAATCTACAATAGCATCTTAACGGATTTTAAACAAAAAGAACAAAGCAAACTCAAGGGAACTATTAAAGTTTTTAGACTATCCGGAGTTTTAGGGTGTTTTATAAGCAGGCAAGAAGATTTTTTGAAACCATCGCGCAGGCTTATCTAACCGACCCACTTTCTGGCGTTCTGGAAGAACCTAAGCCACGGGCCTGCTTCACCTGTGAACAAGTGACGAGGCCTGTACGACATCTGTACGGAACGGAACAGCCTTTCTGGATGAGGCATCATGATGGTGACCCTGCCGTCGGTTGTGGTTATCGCTGTAAGACCGCCTTTGGACCCGTTAGGGTTGAAAGGATAACGTTCCGTAGGTTTGTGATAATTATCAACGTAGCTTGCACAAGCAAGCCCTTGTTTTACTATCTCGTCAAATGAACCAGTCCTGCTAAAGTCTGCAAAGCCTTCGCCGTGGGCGACAGGTATCGGTATTATCGAGCCTTCCATTCCTTTGAAGAAGATGGACGGTGATTCAATTATCTTTAGAGTTATATATCTTGCCTCGAACTGTTCGGACTTGTTCCTTGTGAATTGAGGCCAATGTTCAGCGCCTGGGATTATGCCTTTAAGCTGTGACATCATCTGACAGCCGTTGCATACTCCAAGCGCAAAGCTGTCTTTTCTTTCAAAGAAATTAGCGAACATCTCTTTCAACGACTCGTTGAAAAGCACTGATTTTGCCCAGCCTGAACCTGCGCCAAGTACGTCGCCGTAAGAGAAACCTCCGCAAGCCACAAGACCTTTAAAGTCCTTTAGGTTAGCCTTGCCGTTCAAAAGATCGGTCATGTGTACATCCACAGATTCAAATCCTGCACGGTCAAAAACTGCACCCATCTCTAACTGACCGTTTATGCCCTGCTCTCTTAAAATGGCTATTTTTGGCTTTTTAAGCGTTGAGTTAACAGCAAAGGTCTCGTCCGGGTTATAAGTTAGCTTAAAGCTCATTCCTGGGTCTTTCTCATCCAAAAGGTTGTCAAACTCTTGTTTTGCACAGTCAGGGTTGTCCCTTAGGGCCTGCATCCTGTAGGTGAGTTCGCTCCAGGTCCTGTTAAGGTCGGTCAACGTTTCACCGCAAGGCATTTCTTTCTTCTGTATAGGCTGACCTATGTCTGTACTCAAATCATTCAAACCATATTTTCCCAATATCGAGTTAACTTCGCCCAAATTCTCAGGAGCTACTTGTATCACAGAGCCAAGCTCCTCGTTGAAGAGTACCTCTAACACATCCCCGCCGAGTTTTTGCGGGTCCATTTCTATTCCCAGACGTGATGCGAACGACATTTCTGAAAGGGTCACAAAAAGTCCACCGTCAGATCTATCGTGGTAGGCAAGTAAAAGTTCTTTCTCCACCATCTCCTGAACAGCGTTATAGAATTTAAGGAACATCTCAGTATCATCAAGATCAGGAGTAGTGTTCCCCACCTGATTATAGACCTGTGCAAGCGCACTGCATCCAAGCCTGTTCTTTTTGTTCCCAAGGTCTATCAATATCAATCTTGATCCGTTGCAATCCTTGAATTCAGGAGTAACGGTCTTTTTTACATCCTTTACAGGGGCAAAAGCACTCACTATCAAGCTTAACGGGGCCACTATCTTGTTGTCTTTGCCGTCGCTGGACTTCCACACGGTCCTCATAGAAAGAGAATCCTTTCCTACAGGGATACTAAGCCCAAGTTTTGGACAAAGCTCTTCCCCTACGGTCTGGACTGAATCATAAAGGTTCGCATCCTCTCCCTGCTCTCCGCATGCGCACATCCAGTTGGCAGAAAGTTTTATGTTCTTTATGTCGCCAATGTTCGCACCGGCGATATTTGTTATTGCCTCGCCTATTGCCATCCTGCATGAGGCAGGGGCGTTAACAATGGCTATGTTGGTGCGCTCTCCCATGGACATTGCTTCACCGTCGTAGAATTATACGACCTTGCTGTAACTGCAAGATCAGAAACAGGGGTCTGGTATGGGCCGGTCATCTGGTCACGTGTGACCATACCCGTAATGCTCCTGTCCGTTATGGTTATAAGGAAAGTCTTGTTGGCGACCGCGGGAAGTTTTAAGACCCTTTCCATGGCCGTATCTACGTCGACAGCGCTAAGATCAAGCTCATCATGGTCCTCTTTAAGATGTCTTACGTTCCTGAGCATCTTAGGAGGTTTTTTGAGTATGACACCTATATCGATGTCTATCGGTTTATTGTTAAAATGTTCATCATAAAGCGTAAGCTGATGATCGCTTGCGGCCTCGCCTATTACAGCGACTGGGCAGCGCTCCCTTTCACAAAGCTTTATGAACTCGTCTATACTCTGGGGAGCTACAGAAAGCACATACCTTTCTTGTGCCTCACAGCACCATATCTCCATTGGGCTCATTGATCTGTCTTCGTTAGGCACCTTTCTTAGCCAGAAATTGCCTCCAGTCTCGCTAACAAGCTCTGGGCATCCGTTGGAAAGTCCGCCGGCCCCTATGTCGTGTATGCTGAGTATGGGGTTTTTCTCGCCCATGGATATGCATGCGTCTATTACTTCCTGGCATCTTCTTTGCATCTCTGCGTTACCGCGCTGTACAGAGTTGAAATCAAGATCAGCATCGTTAGATCCGGTAGCCATGGATGACGCGGCTCCTCCGCCTATGCCTATCTTCATCGCTGGACCACCTAGCTGCACTATCAAGGACTTTGGAGGGATATCCTTTTTCTGTGCGTGTACCCTTTTAATATTACCCATCCCACCAGCAGTCATTATCGGTTTATGATAGCCTCTATAACGTCCGTTATGTACGTCCTCGTAGGTCTTGAAAAGTCCGCAAAGCTGTGGACGGCCAAACTCGTTGCCAAAGCTTGCTCCGCCTATGGGTCCTTCAAGCATTATCTGAAGAGGTGTCGCTATACGTTCTGGGAACTGGGCATGATCTTTTTCCCAAGGCATAACAAAGCCCGGGACTTTTAAATTTGAGACCATAAAAGCACAAAGACCGGCC
>JAKLHL010000112.1 GCA_022710165.1 Bdellovibrionales bacterium
CCATCTGGAAACACTTTTTTAGAAAGCATCCCTTCAGAGTTGTATTCAAATCTGGTTATATTGCCGTCATCATCAATGACAAGAGGTGTTGAGCAGCACATTGTGTAGACTGTGGTCTTTTGTTTTCCATTAGCCGCAGTTTCCCTTACCTTATAATCATAGAATGAACCGTCGGGCCTAGGTCTTTTCCAAAATTCGTATTTCTCAGAAAAAGCCTCTTTACCGAATTTCTTTATTACATCCACCGATGAATAGTTCTGGTTCTTCTCTTTGTCTTCTGAGAACTCCAGGAAAGTTTCCCATCCATCCTCTGTCTTTTGATATATTGCTCGGCCGGTGTTACCTTCATAGCGAACTATTATCCTGGAATATTTCCCTGTCTTGGAAGGCAGGGTCACCTCTACGACCTTGTGGTAGTTGTTATATTTGAACGAATAGATCTGGCCTGAAGTGTCCTTGGACCTTACAAGGTCCCCCTTATCGTCATAATCGTACTCACTGACCTTGCCGTTAAAAAGGACTATCTTCTGCAGAAGGCCATTATCACTGAAGTAGAATTTCATCCATCTTCCAAGCTGGTCCTTTATTGAATCAAGCAGGCCGCGCTGGTTATAAGCATAGATGAAGTAACGTCCGGATTTCATTTTTTGCCTTACTATCCTTCCGCCATCATCAAAATAATCCACAGTGCCGTCCACTCTTTCCCTCAAATAACCGCCTTTGACCTTCTTTAATTTCTCTCCGACCCTTTCAATGCACTCCATCTGAGTGCCTTCTTTATGGACGTATCCGCTAAGACCGTTCTTTTTTGCAAAGTCAAAAAGTACTTCTACATCCTCTAAAAGCCTCTCTTTCAATTTTGCCTCATAGGAGGCATCCTGTCCCTGTACATCCACGGATTTGATCATCCTGTCGACCACAGAAGATACCGTGTCTTTTTTCTTATCTATAAAGTGGCTTCTACCTCCACCTGAAAGTTCCTCTATCGTCACCATGCCATTTATTGAATAAAGCTTCGGACCTAGAGTAGTACCCCATCCATAACCAAAAACACCCTTATCGTAACCAACGCTGTTGTAGTATCTTACGAGTTCAAGGCCGTTGCCTTCATTGATATCGTAGAACCTCATGAAGAAATTGCCGTTCTTTATCCATACGGTCGAATGCGCTTGTGTTACAAAGAACATAGAGACTGTTAAAGCAAAAAATAAGATCCTTTTCATCTTCATGACTCCCTGATCGTTTCAGACCTTTATAGTTACTATCTTCTTTATCATATATCCGCCTATAACCTGCATCGTGAACATAACGCCGACCATAACAAGTCCAAGCGGTGTTGAAAAGAGCAGAGAGGTCTGCCCCGGATTGGAATAATATTGAACACCGAGCAAGGCAAAAGGCACTATCGTTATAACAACAGCCTGGAACAGACCTTGCGCCGTCAAGGCTTTTACCTTGGCTGAGAACTTGACCCTTTCCCTTATAGTATGAACTATAGTGTCAAAGGTCTCAGGAAGATTACCGCCGGTCTCTCTCAGTATCAGTATGGCCGTAGCGAACATATCAAGGTCCTCTATATCAAGCCTTTTTGAGAGGTTCACAAAAGCTTCATCTATTGGAACACCGACCCTGTTCTGTGCAAGCAAAAGAGTGAACTCCTGCTTTATAGGATTAGGCATCTCGTCCACGACAAGTTGAACAGCCTGTATAAGGTTAAGTCCGCTCCTTAATCCATTTGACATCAGCGTAAGAGCATCCACCATTTGAAGGTTAAATACCGAAGCTCTTTTATTCTTTATGTAGCTTATTATAGGTCCCGGCAACCTTGATACCATGAACCCTGTACCAAGGCCCACTATCATTCCAGCTATATAGTTGGGCAGGAAAAGAACGAACATCACAAAGCCAAAACCAAGTGTACCACCGTACATCAGTATAACTGCCGTCCTCTTATTTATTTCTATGAAAATGGAGTCCAGCTCTCTTACCAGCCAATCGGCACGTTCATCGAATTTCTGGTCCAGGTATTTTATGCCTTTTTTGGAATTGATAAGTATTACTATAAAGAACAGCACACCAACGACCACTATTAGGCCGATCTTATACAGACTAAAAAGGCTGGCACTCTCTTGATACATCTACATCACCCCACGCTAAAAAGACCTTTCGGTATTGATATACCTCTGCTCTCCAGCGTTTCTATGAACTTAGGTATGTAACCAGTAGCTACGAATTTCCCTATGACCTTGCCCTTCTCGTCCACGCCTGATTGTTTAAAAAGGAAAATATCATTAAGGACCAGTTCGTCCCCTCTAAGTCCGCCAACCTCTGTTATGTGTGTTATCTTTCTGGAACCGTCGCTGAGCCTAGTTTGCTGTATTACTATATTTATAGCAGAAGCTATCTGCTCCCTTATAGCTTTCGCAGGGAGATCCATCCCTGCCATCATGACAAGGGTTTCAAGTCTTCTTAAGCAGTCAGTAGGATTGTTTGAGTGTATCGTCGTTAAAGAACCGTCATGGCCTGTGTTCATCGCCTGAAGCATATCCAAAGCCTCTCCCGAACGGCATTCTCCAACTATTATCCTGTCTGGCCTCATCCTGAGCGTACACTTAACAAGGTCCCTTATGGAAACCTCGCCTTCACCCTCTATGTTCGCCGGTCTTGCCTCCAGCCTTACGGTATGGTCCTGTTGCAATTTTAATTCTGCGGAGTCCTCTACTGTTATTATCCTTTCGTTATTTGGTATCATTCCGGAAAGTATGTTCAGCAAAGTTGTTTTACCGGAGCCGGTACCTCCGGAGATAAGCGAGTTCAACCTGCTCTCTATGACGGCTTTTAAGAATTCACTGATATCTTTGGTTAGCGACCCGAATTTTATCAGATCATCCATACCAAGCTTCTCTTTTTTGAATTTTCTTATCGTAAGTGTTGGCCCGTCGATAGCAAGAGGAGGTATTATCGCATGTACCCTGGATCCGTCCGCAAGCCTAGCATCAACGTAAGGTGATTTCTCGTCTATCCTTCTGCCTATTGGTGCAAGTATCCTCTCTATGACGCCCATCAACTGCTGTGAACCTGTAAAGGTATATGGGGAAAGTTGTACCTTTCCATTACGCTCTATATAAATAATGTCAGGTCCGTTAACCATTACTTCGGACACAGACTCGTCGGCCAACAGGTCCTCTAAAGGACCAAGGGCTAGAGCCTCATCAAGTATGGATTTAATCAACTGGGCCCTGTCCTCTCTCGTCTTAAGGAAGTTCAAGTCCTCTTTTTCCAAAAGACTTATGACCGTCCTTTTAGTCTTCTCATAAAGTATGGTGAACTTGTTCGGATCGTCCTTTGATTCAAGATCCAGCTTCTTTAAGTCCATGTTATCTATGAGCGCTCTGTGTATCTTTCTTTTAAGTCTTACATGCTCACTGACTATGCCTGCCTTTCTTTGTTTTATACTTAGTCCGTCAGACACAACCTGCCCAGGACCAGCAGCTTTTGATACAAGTGCCTCGTCCCTGCGGGGTTTATTTATGCCGTACAAGGAATCCAATATGCCCCTTTCCTGCAGCACTCGTGCTATCTGGAATATGTTACGCGCAACAAGGCTCTTTGGGGCCGAAAGAAGCGCCGGCTTACCCTTTGTTATGGACGTTACACAAGTCTCTGCGTCTTCATGCACAGCACCCAATATCTGTATACCCAGGTTTGATTGAATGATCTGCGGGGTTATAGGACTTGCCGGATTGTACTTGTTTATGACTATCCTCATTACGTCAGGATGGAACATCAAACCGTTAAGGTCCTCTATTATCCTCTTGCTGTGCTTTAGAACTATGATCTCAGGGTTTGTTACTATCAATATTATCGTCGACATTT
This sequence comes from Bdellovibrionales bacterium, assembly GCA_022710165.1. Lineage (GTDB taxonomy): Bacteria > Bdellovibrionota > JAFGOL01 > JAFGOL01 > JAFGOL01 > JAKLHL01. Next base: position 3,877 of record JAKLHL010000112.1, read on the forward strand.
CAAGCACGGCAAGAACTTGTTCTGTCAATCTGCTCCCGCAGTCAACTACCGTATATGTATAGCTTGAAAGCGCTGCATCCATCACCCTTCTTACATCAACAGAACCTACAGCTCCGTAATCTGATGTTTTCTCAACAAAAGGTAAAACTGATATTCCTGCAGGGTAGTTCGTTATGAATTCTTTAAGGATGGCTGGTGTTATCCTTCCAGAGACCTTTGTAACATCGTAGAGGCTTCTTTTTGGTTTTATGCCGAGTATTACACCGTCGTCTCCACAGGTGTCAGGGTCTGCATCTATCAAAAGCACCTGCTTTTTTGTATCCAGCATGAATGACAAAGCAAGGTTGGTCGCAATAAGGCTTTTGCCGACCCCGCCCTTACCTCCGACCACAGCTACTAAATACGATCTTGATACACCCTCAGGCATAAAACTCCTTATTTAACGTTAAAGTTCTCTTTTGCTCTCTTGCTTGCTTCTGCTGCAGAACTTATTATCTCTGGCGTTAGGAAAATAACGAACTGCGTCTTATTTCGTTGGAAACTCTTGGATCTTGTAAGGTCTATGATGACGTTACTATCGCCGGACCCTTCAGAATAACCTTTATACCCTATGTTCTGTATTATTCCGCCGATGGCCGCTGTGTCACCAGACTTAAGATTCACAGCCGTCGAGATATTGTTGTTTGTGGTTATAGGAAGACCGTTCGCCGACATTGAAACAAGCTGGGAAACTTCTACTTTTACAGGGTTAAATCCTATATCCTGCGAGCTGTCCGCTATACCCAATATTTTAGGCGTCATCTCTATCTGTATACCGACTTTGAACGTCTTGGCGTCCGTCTTTTCAGCGGTAGTAACAATATACGGATATTCAGTGACCTTGTTTATCGTACCGGTAGAGCCGTTCTCGATCGTGATGGCAGACGTCTGGATCACTCGGCCTCTTTTTGTATCAACAGCGTTCTTAAGCTTAGGTATGAAGTTGCTGATAACTCCTGTTACAGTTGCTGTAAAAGGTTCTATCACATTACCCTCTGCATCTTTGTTCTGTGTCGACCAGGTCATTGTTGCATTAGATGTATCTGTGTTAATGGATGGAGCCCAAGAGAAGCCAAAGTTGTCCTCGAAGCCCTTTGTTATTTCAACAAAGTAAACCACGACCTTTATGAGCTTTTCTGGTTTCTTTATGGCCTGTTTTACTTTTAAGAAGTCAAAATTAAGCACTTCATCGGCGTTAGGCTCCCATAAAGTTCCACCGCCGCCTTCCTTAAGGTCGACGAACGGATTGTAGAAGTATTTAGGCAAATAAGCCCTCGCCTTGTTAACTACATATTCAAGCTGATCGTTATCCTCTAGCGTGCCTTTAAGCACAAACTTCTCGTTGACCACTTCTACATGCACATCCGGCACACCTATTTCTTTCTCCATCTTTTCAGCGACAATTTTAAATAGTGTTGGGCTTAACTTGTACTGTATCTTGAACACCGGTTCAAAACCAGATATGACCTGATTTATCCTTGCTATATCATCAGGGAGCAGTATTTCTCCATCAAGGAC
>JAKLHL010000113.1 GCA_022710165.1 Bdellovibrionales bacterium
TAACTTTACCGTAATTAAGGGAATACAGAACACCGTCTATATTACGTCTAACTTTACAAAGACCCAACATAGAGTCAGGTATTAGACAGTTGTGGCCGCAAAGCTCACATCTTGTCTTATTATCAACCAGCTGGGTATAAAAGATAGCTTCACGTCTTTCCATTAGAACAGCCTCCTGTGCTATAATACCATTAGCTATTCTTTAAAGCACACAAAAAAGTATTCTTGATTGCCTGACGGCCCTTTTATCTTAGAGGGAATTATCTCCTTTACCACTAGGCCAAGGTCCTTTAAGAACCCTGACATGGTCTGTATTATGCGTTTTATAACGTCTGGGGACCTTACAACGCCTCCCCTTTCTATCTCTTCAAGCTCAGCCTCAAATTGTGGTTTGATAAGGGGGATCAAGATACCGCCTTTCTTTATATAAGGGAGTACCTTTGGAACAACAAGCCTTAATGATATAAAGCTCAAATCAAAAACGGCAATGTCCAGGCTTTCTGGACTTATTCTCTCTTTCACCTTTTCGTTCTCATCGAGCAGTCTGGCATTAACTCCTTCCATTACAACGACCCTGTCGTCAGTGCGCAGTTTGTAATCAAGGATATTCTTGCCCACATCAACGGCATATACGACCCTGGCCCCTTTTCTAAGCAGAAGCTCGGTAAAGCCTCCGGTAGAGGCTCCAACGTCTATGCAAGTCATTCCATCCACGTCTATATTAACCGCACTGAACACTGATCCAAGTTTTACCCCGCCCCTACTAACGTTCTGTTTGTGGTCTTTTATCCTGAAACCGTGCTCTGATAATTCTTGTTCATTAATACTAGTCCCTGGCGACACCACCTTGTCACCAACGAATATAAGACCGCAACTTATCATTGATCTGGCATGTTCAAGGTCTTGCGCAAGACCGGCTTCAACTACAGCGATATCAGCTTTTATCTTTTTGTTATTATTTTTCAAATCCTTTGTTCCAGGATACTCTTTATGGCGTTCTTTACAGCCTCTACATCTACCCCTTGATCGATCCTGAGTTCATTCTGGCCAGCATGTCCCACAAAGGCATCACCTATACCAAGTCTCTTTATTTGTTTGCCATATTTTACACCGCTGTCACATATAAGCTCTAAAACAGCTGAGCCAAAACCTCCACAAAGCGCATTCTCCTCAATTGTTATTATGCCAAAGCTCTGAGACAATTCATCCAGGATACTATCCCTGTCCAAAGGCTTAATGAACCTTGAATCATATACTCTTATGGGCACTCCCGGGAACTCTTTGCAGAACTCCTTTGCTGCGGTCATGGCCACATAAGCAGAATAACCTGCGGCGAATATAGTTAAATGGTCCTTTGAATGGTTATTCTCGAATATGATCCTTGATCTTTTATCCTGTATTTCTTCTAACTTGACCTCGCTGCCGCCGTTGTCATATTCCCATTCAGGCACACAGCCTCTTGGATATCTTATGAACACCGGGCCTTCGCACTTATTGACAGCGTACTCCAGCATCTTTTTCAGTTCACGCGAACTTGAAGGGGCCATTATAGTAACACCTGGGATACATCTTATAAAAGAAAGATCAAAAACGCCGTGGTGTGTCGCACCGTCCTCGCCGACCACTCCCGCCCTATCCAGACAGAAAACGATATTAAGTTTATTAAGTGCCGCATCATGTATAAGCTGGTCAAAACTCCTTTGGATAAAGGTGGAGTAAATGGCAACCATAGGTTTGGCGCCAGACTTTGCAAGACCGGCGGCAAAGGTAACTGCATGTTGTTCGGCTATACCCACATCATAAAATCTTTCTTTAAATTTTGATTCGAATTTTTCGAGCCCGGTGCCCTCTTTCATCGCTGCTGTAACAACAACTATGTTTTTATCCTTTTCTGCAAGCTCACATACAGCATCACCAAAAATGGACGTGAAGGTCGGCGTTGCTTTTTTTGTTTCAGACTTGCCGGTAGCTGCATCAAAACAGCTTATCCCGTGGAATAAGGATGGATCGTCCTCAGCATACGCATAGCCCTTCCCCTTTTTTGTAACAAGATGCAGGAGTATCGGTGATGAATCCTCGTCTTCAGCCGGAATGTTCCTAAATGCTTTTACAAGAACTTCGATGTCATGACCGTCGAAAGGACCTATATATCTGAAACCAAAAGCCTCAAAAAAGGCTTCAGGGGCTATCAAGCTTACAGCTGAGCTTCTTATCTTCTTTACCAGCTCGACAAGATTTATATTAAAGGTCTTCTGAAGAGGGAAAGAAGCTATCATGGACTTTATCTCTGCCCTCACCTTTTGATAATAAGCATTGTTGATTATGTTCTTGCTGATGAACGCTGAAATAGCACCAACATTCTCTGATATGCTCATGTCATTGTCGTTAAGGACCACTATAAGGTTCTTCAGCTTCATGGATCCAGCGTGGTTCATCGCCTCATAGACCATACCATTGGTCATTGAACCATCGCCTATTACAGCTATGGAAAAGTTCTCTGGATGCATCTTTGCAAGCCCTGCAGCCTCAGACACAGAAACACCTGCATGCCCTGCTATGAAATGATCGTGCTTGCTTTCCTCTGGCTTAGGAAAACCAGAAACGCCGCCCTTTTTCCTAAGCAATGAAAGGTCCCTTCCTGTAAGGAGTTTGTGTGCATAAGCCTGATGCCCAACATCCCATATTATAGAATCATAAGGACTGTTAAAGACGTAATGAAGGGCAACCGCCAGCTCGACAGCACCTAAAGATGACGCCAGATGGCCCCCGTTCTTGGACACACAGTTTATTATTTCCTGCCTGATATCGTCAGACAGCTTTTTAAGCTGCTCAACATCCATGGACTTTAAATGTGTTATTCCACGATAATCAGTGAACATAGGCGCTTATCTATCACAAGGTCGTAACAAATCAATTCTTTCTAAGTTCTGATATTATCGATATTTTTGACACTAGACGAAGAGGAAAAAGCACTCCCGCCACACAAATAACAATAGCCAGCACCACTATAAGCGCATTAAACCCGATATCGAACCGCACCGGCAAATAAGTGTCATAATATATGGATGGAAGGGTGATTATCCTGTACTTGTCTATTAAATAGCAAAGAACTGTGCCTAAGATGCCTCCAATAACAGCACCTATAGTACCCTTGATCATGGCTACATACATAACTATCCTTTTCAGCTCATTCGTTGAAAGCCCCATGGAAGATAATATCGCAAAGTCTGGCTTTTTTGATTCCACCATCATTACTAAAGACGCTGTAATAGAGAAGCTTGCAACAAGTATGATAAAAAAGAGCGTTACAAGCATTGCAACCCTCTCAAGTTTGAGCGAATAGAAAAGTTTTTGATTGCGGTCTTCCCACGTCTGTATCTTTAGGCCTTTTATCCCTCCAAGGACCTCTCTCGTTTTTATGGCCACATCGTTCATCCTCGACGGATCAAGACACAGCAGGGCGATCCCGGTCGGCACACCCTTAAGAGGGGTAAAATAATTCATGGCGTCATCAAGCTCAAAATATGCGTATTTAAGGTCCCTTGCATAAGTGCCTGTTTTCACAAAATCAACAGTCGTGAATTTTCTTATCTTTGGGGCTAGTGAAGAAGACACAGCCTCCCATCCAGAAACAACCTCCAGCTGGTCCATCCTTACCATCTGATTTGTATAACCAAGCTGTTCCCCAAGAGCGGTCTCTCTGTGCGCCAGTCTTGGAACAAGGAGTTTATCCATCATGTCGCGTGAAACGCTAAAAGCCACAGAGCCTATAGTAAAGCCATTAAAATATAATATTACTTCGTTCTCTACGAACGGCGAGACAAGAACCTGGCCATTCTTAACATCTTCTATACCATTAAGCTTTTCATATACAGCACTCCAGTCGCTCATGGCTGACGGGCTTTCAGTATCTAGTACATATATATGAGGCTGATGCCCCAATATCCTTTTTATAAGTTCATCCTGGAAACCATACATAACAGAGACAACCGTTATTATCGAGAACACACCGAGCAGAACACCAGTAACACCGAACACGGAAACGACCCTGGACCTTTCACCGCTCAGTCCTAAAAGTCTTCTGCTAATGAATCTTTTTACACCCAAGGTAATGCCTCTTTATAATATCTTTTATTTTAATCTTGATTAAAAGCCAACTGGGTTTATGCTACATATGCTATGACAGTTGCAGACCTTCACATACACACTATGTATAGCCCGGATAGCCTGATAGAGCCATCTAAACTCTATGAAAAGGCCAAAAAGATGGGGCTGGACATCATCTGTATCACTGACCACAGTATTTTTGAGGAAAGTGCTGGGATAGAGAGCATTCAAGATCCTGGGCAGGGGCCTCTAATAATAAAAGGTGTGGAGCTTGCTACAGATGCTGGCGAAATGCTTATATTCGGTCTGAAGAATAATTTTTGGAAGAGATCTTTGAAAGGCCTTGATCTTCTGCCTTCTGCAAAAAAAGTACTTAACGAAGTTCAAGACATGGGCGGAGTAGCTATATGGGCCCATCCGTTCAGGGCATATAGCTTAATGCACTACGGCGACGACCTTAAAAGGTTCGATCAAATAAAAATAATAGAGACCCTGAACGGGAATAACAGCGATGCTGAGAATAAAGACGCTTTTGAATATGCAAAGGCCAACGGTTACAAGATGGTCGGTGGTTCTGATTCACACACGCTTCATAACGTCGGTAAATGTTTAACACTGTTTGAGGATAAAATATCTTGCGAAAATGATCTTATAAAAGCACTGAAGGGTTCCAAATACATGCCTATAAGTTACTCGGACTACATGTCAAAGGACCTTACAAAACTCATAAAATAAAGGCCCTGTCCCAATGGAACAAGGCCCCTATTATGATCAAAATTATCTATCTTACATTTTTGCGAATACGACGACTAGAGCGTAGATAACCAAAGACTCTATAAGAGCAAGGGCGACTATCATTGGAACAAATATCTTGTTCTGTGCACTTGGGTTCCTGCCTATAGCTTCAAGCGCTATAGACGCTGTTTTGCCCTGTGCCATAGCTCCACCTATTGCTGCCGCTGTAATAGTTAGACCCGCAGCCAACATCTTAAGCCATGATTTGTCCCCGTCCGCAGCTGCCGTTTGTGCTGCCTCAGAAGCAAAAACACATGATGATGCAAAAAATGCAGCGACTGCTAAGAACATCCTGTTAAATCTTTTCATCTTATTCCTCCTTATTTAGTGTTCGTGTGATAAAGCCAAAGTAAGATATATCATAGATAGGATCACAAATATAAGCGCTTGGAAAAAACTTACGAAGAGCCCAAGCCCTATGAATGGTATCGGAACGCCCAAAGGGGCCAGGTCACTGAATATACCAAGCACCAAGTGGTCGCCGGTAATGTTACCAAAAAGACGAAGGCCCAAAGA
>JAKLHL010000114.1 GCA_022710165.1 Bdellovibrionales bacterium
ACTTTCTTTCACTGAAGGTGAGGATGACCAGGAGTCGGCAAAGGTCTTGGTTAATGGAGTTGAGTACGAAGTCGCTGTTAAAAAACCCGTGGCAAAGACCCCTATAATAAAGAGGGTCCCGGTGGTCCACTCTGTAATGGAAGGAGGAGTGCTCACAGCACAGGACGGCGCCCAGAGCCTTTCACATATAAAATCTCCGCTCCCGGGTGTTATAATCAAACTTAACTGTTCTATAGGTGACCAAGTAAAGGTTGGACAGACCTTGTTGATCCTTGAGGCCATGAAGATGCAAAACGAGATACAGGCAACCAAGGACGGCAGTATAAAAAAGATAAACGTAAGGGAGAACCAGAGCGTTATAGAGGGTGAAGAACTGGTAGTTATAGAATAGACCAAGGAGCTTTAAAGTGGACCTTATTTCAGGACTATCGACTTTTGTCTCAAGCAGCGGATTTGCGAACTTTGACTATAGGTTCCTGATCATGATATTGGTCGGCGTTGTACTCATATATCTTGCCATCGCAAAGAACTTTGAACCTCTGCTTTTGCTCCCAATAGGTTTTGGCGTTATAATAGGGAACATTCCCTTCGCCAAGGGGATGGAGATAGGCATCTACGAGGACGGTTCGGTCCTTAACTACCTTTATCAGGGTGTAATAAAAGGGATCTATCCTCCGATAATCTTTCTTGGCATAGGTGCGATGACCGATTTTAGCGTCATGCTTTCAAAACCGCGCTTGATACTTTTAGGCGCTGCTGCACAGGTCGGTATCTTCCTGGCTTTTCTTGGTGCTATACTCCTGGGCTTCTCCTTGAAAGAGGCAGGGGCTATAGGGATAATAGGCGGAGCAGATGGTCCGACGGCGATCTTTCTTACCTCAAAGCTTGCGCCTGATTTTATAGGTCCTATTGCGATAACAGCATACTCTTATATGGCCCTTATCCCGATCATACAGCCTCCGGTAATGAGACTGCTCACTACAAAAAAGGAGCGCATGATAAAGATGCGTCCTCCGAGGGCGGTATCAAAACTTGAGAGGGTGCTTTTCCCGGTCATCATAACTGTTGTGTGTGGATTTGTTGCTCCAGGGTCGTTGATACTTGTCGGCATGCTCTGTTTTGGCAACATACTAAAGGAGTCGGGTGTTACGGACCGTTTATCGGCTACTGCAAGAACGTCGCTGATAGACATAGTCACCATGATACTTGGGTTTTGTGTGGGGGCGAGCACTCAGGCCGATGTTTTCCTCACCCTTAAATCTTTAAAGATCTTTGGGCTTGGAGCCTTTGCTTTTGCGTCAGCTACTGCAGGAGGCGTCCTATTTGCAAAGATGATGAACCTCTTCCTTAAGGATAAGATAAACCCGCTCATAGGTTCTGCCGGTGTTTCTGCCGTTCCTGCCGCGGCTCGTGTCTCACAGAGCGTTGGAAGGCAGGCAGACCCAAGCAACTATCTTTTGATGCAGGCCATGGCGCCTAACATAGCAGGCGTAATAGGCAGCGCCATAGCGGCCGGTATACTCCTGGCCTTGCTAGGCTAGGTATAAGTCCAACTAAAGATATTAAGACTATCCGGAGTTTTTGGGTACCACACTGGCCAAGGTGAGCGTTAAAAAATCGTGTTGTCCGAGCCAAAGGCGAGTTCACGATTTTAGCGAGACGAGGCCTTAGTTGTGGTCAAAAACGGAGGCCTAGTCTTAATATCTTTAGTTGGACTTATACATCTCTATCAATGACAGTATTATTAGCTTGATAGTGGGGCTTTTCTAATATAGAAAATCTATAAGAAATAAGGGAGGGAACTTTATGAAGAAAGCTTGTACTATAGCTTTAGCCCTGTTCGTTTCACTAAGTCTTTCAAATTGTAATGCTTTTGGCTGGATGGAGCCTACCACCGATCACTTTGACCGTTGCAGAAGCCTTAATGACAAAGGCGACTACGATGGCGCTATCGCGGAATGCGAAAAAGCGGACCCAAATGATGAGAACATCGACGTACAGCTTGAACTTGCTGATGCTCACCTTGCCGCACTTGGCGTAAGGATAGCAGCTTTGTCTGATATATTCCTTAATGCCAGCGAGGGTACAGAGACTATAGTAAGTCTTGCTGAAAGTTTAATAGAAGTTGGTTCATTAAATGCCGAGAACCATGATGCCAGCATAGTGCATGCTACAGAGGCTTATGATGCGTTTAAAAATTATGGCGATCTGCTTGTTGTTCAAGACCCAGCAGACGGCCCAGAAATAGCAGCTTTCTATAAGACGCTTGCCGCTGTTTCCGTAGTATCCGTTACTATGGCATATGCTGATATACTTTCTACAGCCCCTAATGGCTTGATAGAGAAAGCAGATGTTTGCAATCCTTTAAACACTAACTGCGTTACTGCCACACAGGTAACCATGTGTATTAACGATCCTGCTTCTCCGTTCTATAGCGGAGTTACATGCGAAGGTATGCCGGCTGACGACTCAGAGATAGCTGCCGGTAAGTTGATAGACCTTGGTAACGACCTTGCGGCCATGAACCTTCCAGACCTGGAAGAAGCTGTAAAGGACTTGATAGACATAACAGTACTTGAGCCTGGCGGCGGTTCCAAAAAAATAAGTGAGAGCGGATACCAGACCGACGCTGGAAGAGAACTGCTTAGAAGCATAGCAAGGGACTAAGGAGGAAAGACGAATGAAAAAACTATACTTTTTACTATTGGTGATATTCGCACTTTCCTTGGGTAGTGCGTATGCAGATGAATATGACATGATATACAGGGGAGCAAGGCCTATGGGTATGGGCGGTGCCTTTACCGGTGTCAGCGACGATGAAAACGCCCTTTTTTACAACCCTGCGGGTCTTAACAGGATAAAACCTGGAGAAGGAAAGGTTATAATCCTTAACCCAGGGCTTAGCCTTAACAGCTCTGCAATGAACGTAATAGACAAGATAAGCGACAAGCTTACGGAAGATCCTATCAACACACTTTCTCCATACATAGGACAGAACATGCATGCCAACCTTATGGTCAGCACACCGTCCTACGTAAGGCACAATTTTGGTGTGATGCTGCTTCTTCCTAACATCAAGAACAATACAACACTTAGAAGGAACGTCGCTCTTCAAGCGATAGAGGACGTTGTTATGGATACAGGTCTGATAGTCGGTATGTCACACGGCTTTTTGCAGGACAGACTTTCTGTTGGAGCAGACGTTAAGTTCCTCGTAAGGGGTGCAGGACATGTAACAATGGACGCTGTTCAGTTGTATACAAAAGAAGCTTTGTCCTTTAAGGATATAGGCGGTTACGGTTTTGGTGTGGATGCTGACCTGGGTGCAATGTATACCTTTAACAAGGTCGCGTTCTTTATCCCAACTGTCGGTCTTACCTTGAAGAACATAGGTGCTACAAAATTCCCGACCCGTTTTGAGAATAAAACTGCCGATCTTCCAGACGCATTCAGGCTCAGAAGAAGCCTTGCTCTTGGAAGTAAATTCGAGCTTCCTAACGTATGGCGTTTCACAAAATGGTTGGTCGCTTTCGATATAAATGACATCGGGCTTGGCGGATCTTTCTTTAAGAAAGTCCATCTTGGAACAGAGGCTTGGCTGCTTAATTTCTTCGGACTTAGAGGCGGTATCAACCAGGGTTATTTGACCTTTGGTTTGACGCTGGACATACCTGTAATGCAGGTCGACTTCTATACTTATGCTGAAGAGCTTGGTCAGGGTGCTGGCAGCAAGGGCGACAGAAGAATAGGAGTACAGCTGACGTTTGGCTGGTAATTTTGTGAATGGGATTTAGATCAGGATTTGTATGCGTGGTCGGGCTGCCTAATGCCGGTAAATCCACGCTCATAAATAGGATACTTGACAGTAAACTACTAGCTGTATCTGAAAAGCCTCAGACGACGAGGAATAACATACTCGGTATATTCACGTCCAAGGATTCACAGGTGATATTCATAGATACGCCTGGCTACCACAACATGGAAAAGGCCATCAACAAGTTCTACGTCAAGGAAGCGGTTAACGCCTCCAAAAAGGCCGACATAGTGGTCTATCTTTTCGACGTAAAGGAGTCGCTCACAAAAAAGCTGGCCTTTAACGACGAGTTCATGAACGAGATACTTAAGAGCAAGCCAAAGGGCAGTATCATACCCGTGCTTTCAAAGGCTGATACGGCAAAGCAGGCTGATATACTAAAGGCTGAAAAAGTACTTTCTGAGCGTTACGGTTATAAGACAAGCGAGATCGTAAAGATATCGTCCACGCTTAGCCTGGGGATAGCACAGCTGATGCAGCTGGTATCAAAGAAACTGCCGGAAGGTCCCCTTTACTATCCAGAGGACGAGCTCACCGACAGGGATTTGCGGTTCCTGTGTGCAGAGCTGATAAGGGAAAAGATCTTCGTCCTTACAAAAGAAGAGATCCCTTATTCCACAGCTGTACAGATAACAAAGTACGAGGAAAAGCCGAACATACACAGGATATATGCTGATATCTACGTCGAGAAAGACAGCCAGAAGGGCATCATAGTAGGTGAAGGCGCAAAGATGATAAAGAACATAGGCATAGAGGCAAGAAAGGACATAGAGAAGCTTACAGGGACTAAGGTGTATCTGGAGCTTTTCGTTAAGGTTAAGAAGGATTGGACCAAGGATGAGCTGTTCTTGAAGGAGCTGGGATACAAATGAAACTTGCAATAGTAGGAAGGCCCAACACAGGTAAGTCCAGCTTGTTCAACAGGCTCGCCGCAAGGAATAAGGCCGTTACTGACGACGTCCCAGGAGTCACAAGGGACCGTCTTTATGTAGAGGCCGATTTTTTTGGCAAGAACGTTGAACTTATAGATACAGGCGGATATGAATTCGATGCTGAGGCTTTATCAAAACACATAGTACGACAGATACACATGGCAATGGATGAAGCTGACGCGATGCTTTTGGTCGTAGATGGTAAAGAGGGTATAAACCCTGCAGATAAAGAGATGGCACGTCTTTTAAGAAGATCTGGAAAACCGATAATCCTTGTCATCAATAAAGTGGACCATGCAAAGAGGAGTTATGACGAGTTCCATTCATTGGGACTGGAGCATATAGTACCTGTGTCCGCAGCACATGCGCTCGGCATAGGCGACCTTATGGACAAGGTGATAGAGGTGATGGGGCTTGATAAGGAAGGTGCAAGCACTTATACAGCCAAGGACCATTCTGAAAGCATCAGGATAGCGATAGCAGGAAGACCTAATACAGGGAAATCAACCATGCTTAACTCCATACTTGGAGAGCAGAGGGCGGTTACCAGTGAGGTCCCAGGCACTACGAGGGACGTAATAGACATAAAGCTCTCTAACAGCTACGGTGATTTC
>JAKLHL010000115.1 GCA_022710165.1 Bdellovibrionales bacterium
CAGGCAAAGAAAGTTATACCAACGTCGATCTTATCTTCAATAATTACTGGAATAAAGAGTTCCATAACCTTTATACTGCCGTCGGTTTTGAAAGGCGCCGAGCATATTACTTCAAGCCTTTTCAGCAGGACCCGGTACTGCTAGGCGACTATAGGTCCACAGATACCAACTTTGAATTGATCTACAGACAAAAGTTCTCGAAGCTGTCATACATGGGTTTAAAGTTCGAGTTCCGTAATGTTGATATGCATTCAAGAGTGCCGGAAAGTAATTTTGCATCCAACAGCGTTGTTGGATTGGACGGCGGCCACGTAGTAGGGCTTGGTCTTGTCTGGGGCAGTATAGAACCAGGCGGGTTATTCTTTGTCTCTAAAGGTTTTGATTTTGATATCTCTAATATGTTCTATTCAGATTATTTTGGGGGCAGTTTTGATTTTGGTGTTCATAGCATAGATCTTAGGGAGAATATCTTCATAACACGTTCCAACATCATAATGCTAAAGTTCTTTGGCAGGTTCATTACCGGTAATCCTCCTTATTTTGAGCTGTCCAGTGCAGGAGATGTGTTCAAGGCTTATTCACGCGATATATATATGGATAGGCATCTTATGGGCTTGAACGGCGAATATAGGATGCTTTTGATATCCATAATAATGATCAGGGGATTTTTGGGTGTTGCTTATCATGCGCCAAGCATATCAAAGTTCAAAATGAACGAGTACCTTCCTTGTTACGGAGGCGGTCTAAGTTTTGTCTTGGACAGGGCTCTTGGTATAAATGCAGGATTTGAATATGTGGCTGGAAGGGGTACTAAAGGTATATTCTTTGGAATAGGAGAGAATTATTAATATGAAGACACGTTTTTTTGATGCTGTATGGGCTTTGATAATACTTTTAATAGCATTGTTCCTGTTCTCTGCTAGGGGCGAAGACATCTTTATAACTCTTACGACACAGCATCCTATTCTTATGGGCTTTGTTAAATTTGCCATACTTGCTACTATGGGTGAACTTCTCGCCAGACGTATCGTGGACGGGAAATGGGTTATCAGGGGAATTAGATGCTATCAAAGGACGTTGGTGTGGGGAGCATTGGGGATACTCTTTACCTACATTTTTCCTCTATACAGTGCAGGGGTTGAAGACCTTGCATCCAGAGGATTACTCCCGAATGTATTCCTAGCATTTTGGAAATCTTTTTGGATGAATATGCTGTTCGCGTTCCCGATGATGATCTTTCACAGGATAACGGACACTCTAATAGACAAAGGGGGATTGTTCTCTAAGTGGCCTTTTATGGATGTATGGTCCAACATAGACTGGAGGAACATGTGGGGCTTTGTGGCCCCTTCCATAATTTGGTTCTGGATACCTGCTCACACAATAACTTTTTGTCTTCCAGCGGAGTACAGGATAGTAATGGCGGCCGGGCTTTCCATATGTTTGGGCGCTATACTGGCCTTTGCAAAAAAGCGATCTTCTGCTAGTATATAAGAGTGTTGATCCTATATTCTTTGATCTTAATGTTAGTTTCATCTTTGCATGCGGATTCCACCATGCTGATAGATGATTTTTCTTCATACAAGGATACCAAGGATTTCCTCCACACATGGAAATCAAGAAGCAGCGATTATAAAAAGACCTTAAAAGAGAATTCATACTACTACTATCTAAGGCCTGACCCATTTGATCCAGGAAAGAACTGTGTTTGCTCTGCGCTTAGGGAATATCCAACTAATTATGTCAGGACCGATATACCTGCAGATGATATCAAAATGGTCGTAGGAACAGAGGGTAAGGTAAAATCCGTCAACATTTATAAGGATTATTGGCTGAAAAAAATAAAGCTCTACAACTATCACAAAAAAGGTGAAGAGGCCTTTTTGGAGTGGGATTGGCTTGCGTACAAACTTCCCTATGGGGCCTTGGACGAAGTTAAGGGTCAGGACGATCACGCCATAGCTATATATGCGGTCCTTTATACCGGTTGGTTGGAGTTTAAGACGATAAAATACGTTTGGAGCGCAACCAGCAACATGGGGATGATCCCGCCGGAGCAGACTACTGACGAAGACAAGAGGGTATACATAGTAAGTAATAATAAGAACCCTATGGGCAAATGGGTACACGTTAGCGTAAATCTATCTGAGGCAATAAAGGAATTCTTGCCTGATGATTATGACAATATAAGTATAGCGGCAATTTCAATGATGGCAGACAGCGACGATGCAAAGAAGCCATCCCAGGCATGTGTAAAGGATATTAAGATAACCTTTAAATCGGCAAAACAAAAATGAAGAAAAAGATCATTGCTGCTGTCCTGTTAATTATGGCCTTTGCATCATGCCAGAGTGACGATAAAGGTCAGAGCGAACTTAACATATCCATAAGGAACAAGTTCTTTGGTGTTGATCCTCTATCCATTAATAGTTTTTATCAAGAGAGGATAGCAAGACAGATATTCGAGGGACTTTACGAGTATGAATATCTTAAAGACCCTTATGAGGTTACTCCTCTTTTGGCTGACGGTATGCCGCAGATAAGTGATGACGGCCTGGTCTATACTGTAAAAGTAAAACAGGGCATAAAGTTCTCTGACGACCAGTGCTTTCCTAATGGCCAGGGAAGAGAGCTTACAGCTAACGATGTAATATACTCACTAAAACATTTTACCGCTTTTCCGCCTTATAACAGGGCTTACTTTATCTATTACATAAAGGGGCTGACGGGGTACAGGGATAAGGCAAAGGCTTTTCTAAAAAAAGGCGGCGACCTTAATAAGTTCTTGAACGCCAATGATGTTGAAGGACTTGAATTGATAGATACTTATACTTTAAGGATAAGGCTTACTCAGGTTTGTCCATACTTCTTGGAAACACTTGCAGTACCCGGGGCCAGCATCGTTGCCAAAGAGGCTGTTAACTATTATGGCAAGGACATAGACTGGCACCCTGTTGGCACAGGTCCTTACATTCTTTCTGATTGGGGCGACGGTGAAAAGATAGTGCTTACCAGGAACATGAACTATAAGCACGGTCTTTATCCAAACGCAGGTTCAAAGTCTGCCGAAGAGATGGACCTTTTAAAAGATGCCGGTAAACAGCTGCCATTCGTCGATAAAATAACTTTTTACTATGTCAAGGATGACAAAGAAAGAAAAACGATGTTCGACTCAGGACTTATAGACATATACACTCCCGAAGAAGATTACTTCTACGAGTATTTCCCTAACGGCATAAACCTTGCAGACAAATATAGAGAAAAGGGCGTAAGGTCTTTTGTAGAGGACAACATAGAGTTCAACGGGATAATGTTCAACTTGAACGAACCCGTTATTGGCAAAGACCCTGACTTAAGAAAGGCTTTAAGCCTTGCCTTTGATAATTCAAAGAACCTAAGTGTTATAAACTTTTTATCGCATGTCCCTGCACATTGGGTAATACCATCTCACATATTCGGCTATGATGCAGACTACAAGAACCCATACTCAGAGTATGACCTTAAAAAAGCTGCTGAATATTTAAAAAGATCCGGTCACGACGGCGGGATGAAGCTGCCAGAGTTGGTACTACTTTTAAGGGATACCCCAGCCCTACGGCGTATGGGGGAGTTCTTTGCAGAGTCGGTGTATAAGATAGGGATAAATGTAAAACTTGAATATGCAAGATCACAAGAGGATATATACGAGATATTGGACAAAAAGAAGATGACCGTACATATGTTCTTCCTCTCAGAGTTCTCAACATTTAGCTCTCCAGAAAAGATGCTAAGGCTCTTCTTTAGAGGAAAGCTTAGCTATAAGACTAACTACACAGGATATTACAATCCAGAGTATGAGTCTTTGTTTGAAAAGATAGTCGTTATGGAGAACGGTCCTCAAAAAATAAAACTCATGAACAGGATGAGGGATATGGTTGTTGAAGACTGTCCGTTCATTCCTTTGTCCTTTACCGTTCTGTACCGCTTGTACCATGGCTATGTGCACAACTATAAGCCACAGCTTCTTATGTTCGACAGGTATAAGTATATTAGGATAGACATGAACGAAAAGAGACGGTATCTTAAGAACCTATAAATAAGGAGGTCCTATGTTCAAGAAAAGTATTTTAGTTTTGGCTTTAGCATGTTTTAGCTTGAGTGCTTATTCGGCTACCAGGGATGACTGGGGTTCAGAGTTTGGGATCGTATTGGGCCCTAAGTTGAATGTAAAGAATTCTTCAAACCAATTCACTATCGGTATCATGGGCGGCGGCAAGTACATAAAATACGGGATCAGCTATGCAAGGGCCACTTTTATGGGCGTTAAAGTAAATGGTTTTAGGCCTTACATTGGCATAGAGATACCTTTTGGCTTTGATATCGCATCAGAAAGCGAGCTGTTGATAGGTCCTATGTTCGACCTAGGTCCTGCCTTTGCTTTTGGCGGCGGACAGAAAATGATAGACGTTATGCAGATCGGTTATGGTATGTTCGTTAAGTTCTACTTCTCTGAAACCTTCGGCGTTGGCTTGACCCCAGTACACTTTACCAACAGTTTTGCAACTTATTCAACTGGCGGTGTTGGGTTCCAGAAGCAGACAACGATGACCTACGACCTCTTGTTCTCTTTCTTAATGAGATGGTAGTTTAAAGACCATATTTTTTGTATATAAAAAAGGAGACAGGGCATCAAAGCCCTGTCTCCTTTTTGTTTTTATGTTATCAAATATTGTTATTTCTTTTTGTCCAGCTTTTCAACGCCGATCATCTTTACTCCGTAATAGATAACAAGAGCAATGATTATGAAATCGATGGTTGTGTTGATGAAGCTTCCCCACATGATCTTTATAGGACCTACTTCTAAAGCGGCTTCTTTTAAGCTGCCTGCTGCTCCAAGTATAACTCCTATTACAGGGTTGATAATGTCAGTCACCAAAGACGCTACTACCTTAGAGATAGCTCCTCCAAGGATGAAACCTACCGCAAGACCAATAACACCTTGCTCGCGTATAAATTCTATGAATCCTTTCATGTTGCCCTCCTGTTTTGATTAGATGGGTCCTATATATAATACAAATTGTAGTTTGCCAACAGACAGAGGGATTGCCTCGCGCTGCTCGGCGAAACTGGCGCTAATATAATAAAAACTTGGAACTCTTGCCAGTTTTCGAACCCTAATTGCTTTGCAATAAACTGGATCTTCTTACTCTGCCAACTCAGCATTTAAAAAAAACGCACCTTGCGGCGCGTATTTTTTTAAATGGCGGAGAGGCAGGGATTCGAACCCTGGGTGGCTGTGACACCACACATGCTTTCCAAGCATGCACCATCGGCCTCTCGGACACCTCTCCGCATAAGTGGTGT
>JAKLHL010000116.1 GCA_022710165.1 Bdellovibrionales bacterium
TCTCTTGCTCGCCCTGAAAACCCGGTGCTCCAAGAGGTGTGAAAATCCCTTGTGTTTAACCGGGTTATTCATTAGACCCTTTCTTATATCCCCTGCACAAGAGGTCTTGTTGGCCTTTGGATCACTTACCAGCAAGGCCTGTATACCGTTCTTAAGGTCTATTACTTTCTTATCAAACATCTTTTCTTCTCAGGAAATGGGCAAAGCTTTTTCCCCATTTTTTTATCTTAACAAGTTCAGCACCGTAATCGTTTGCATCCTTGAAAAGCTCCCTGTCGCTTTCAGCTATCACTATGGCATCCTTTCTTATGCCTGATATTAATAATTTAACGACCCTGTCATAGCCGTCATATTTGTATGGCGGATCAAGGTAAACCACATCAAAGTCACTCATCTTGGCCTTAGAAAGAAAAGCCTCAGCGTCTTGTTTCACAAGAGTGACTTTATCCTTGATGCCTGTAGTAGAGGCATTTGATTCTATTACTTTTAATGATGAAGAAGAGCTGTCGACAAGGACTGCAGATGCGGCACCCCTGCTTATAGCCTCAAAACTTATAAGCCCAGTGCCTGCAAAAAGCTCAAGTATCCTTGAACCCTCCACTTCCACTCCCATGGAAAATAAAACGTTAAAAAGGCCCTGTCTGGTCTTGGACGACGTAGGTCTTATGTCCTGTCCCGGCGGACAGTCTATCTTTTTACCTTTAAGATAGCCGCCAGTAAGCCTAAGCATTATCTACCGCAACATTTTTTATATTTCTTTCCGCTTCCGCATGGACACGGATCGTTCCTGCCGATCTTATCGCCTTCCCTCTTTACAGGTTCAGCATGTCCGCTCTCGCCGTGTGTCATTACAAGGCTTCTTTGCAAAGCCTCTTGCTGTTTCTTATATTTCTCAAGCGCAGAGATCATATCATCCTCGGCGCGTTTTCTTTGTTCCTCTTCTGCTTCCATCTGTTCGGCAGTCTTTGTCTGTGCGCTGATCTGGACCTTGAACATCTTTCCAAGCGTACTTGTCTTTATATTGTAGTCCAGGTCAACGAACATCTCGAATGCTTCCTTTTTATAAGCTATCAAAGGGTTGACCTGTGCATAGCCTCTAAGCCCTATACCCTCTTTAAGGTAGTCTAGGTTCTTAAGATGTTCCTTCCAGAGCACATCCAAGGCCTGCAGGAAGATAGTCCTGCACACATCAAGGTAAATACCCTCCGGAAGCTCAGATATCCTTCTTTCAAAATTACCGCTGGCAGTCTCGAACAGATAATCAGAGAGTTTACGACCAGAGCTGATAAAATCCTGTTTCTTTATAGTAAAGTTGAACTCTTCTGAGATCTGTTTGTTCAGATCTTCAAAATCCCATTCAGCCGGGTTCTTTTGAGAGGCTAATGAATCCTCTATGGCCTGACATTCCTCTTTTATAAGGTCCGTAAAGAACTCCCTCAAGTGCTCTCCTGTGAGCATGCTCTTCCTCATGGAGTATATTACGTCCCTCTGCTGGTTCATTACGTCGTCGTATTCAAGAAGATGTTTTCTTATATCGAAGTTATGTCCCTCAACTCTCTTTTGCGCATTCTCTATAGCGTTAGAAACAAAGCGGTGCTCTATAGGTTCGTCCTCGTCCATCTTCAATGTGTCCATCAGCCTCAATATCCTGTCACCGCCGAAGATCCTCATAAGGTCATCCTCAAGCGAAAGGTAGAACCTTGAAGATCCATTATCTCCCTGTCTTCCAGAACGGCCTCTAAGCTGATTGTCTATACGCCTTGATTCATGCCTTTCGGTGCCTATTACATGAAGTCCTCCGACCTCAGGAACACCTTTTCCAAGTTTTATGTCTGTGCCTCTTCCAGCCATGTTGGTAGATATGGTTACCGCCCCAGGCTGTCCTGCAAGAGCTATTATCTCTGCTTCCTTCTCGTGATACTTAGCGTTGAGGACGTTATGTTTTACACCCTGCATCTTAAGCATCTTTGAGAGCTTCTCTGATTTTTCTATTGATATGGTACCGACAAGCACAGGCTGGTTCCTTTGGTGCTTCTCAACTATGTCCTTTACTACAGCCTTGAACTTTGCCTTTTCATTCTTATAGACCTGATCAGACAGGTCCTTTCTTATCATCGGCATGTGGGTAGGCACGACCACTACGTCGAGCTTATATATCTTTGCAAACTCACCTGCTTCTGTTTCTGCAGTACCGGTCATCCCCGCAAGCTTTTGGTACATCCTGAAATAATTCTGGAAGGTTATGGTGGCAAGGGTCTGGTTCTCACTCTCGACCCTGACCTTTTCTTTCGCTTCAAGGGCCTGATGGAGTCCGTCAGAGAACCTTCTTCCAGGGAGCAGTCTTCCTGTGAACTCATCGACTATAGTTACCTTATTGTCCTGGACCACATAGTCAACGTCCCTCTTAAAAAGGGCGTGAGCCCTTAGGGCCTGTGTAACGTAATGAAGCCATTCTATATTGTGCGGATCATAGAGGTTGCCTGTCTTTAAGACCTTTTCAAGCCTGTGGACCCCATCCTCTGTAAGCGCTGCAGATTTTGATTTCTCATCTATAGTGTAATCCCTGTCCTTTATAAGCGAGGGAATAAAAGTATCGACGTAGTAGTACTTGCTTACATCATCCTCTGTTGGACCTGATATGATGAGAGGGGTCCTTGCCTCGTCTATGAGTATGGAGTCAACCTCGTCCACTATCGCATAATGAAGCGGACGCTGTACAAGGTCCTTTATGTCATACTTCATGTTGTCCCTTAGATAGTCGAAACCGAACTCATTGTTAGTACCGTAAGTTATGTCCGATATATAGGCCTGACGTCTTGTCGCCTCTGTAATGCCGTGATGTATACAGCCAACGCTCATACCCAGGAAACGATATATCTGTCCCATCCACTCGCTGTCTCTTTTTGCCAGATAGTCGTTGACCGTAACTACATGTGCACCCTTTCCTGTTAAAGCATTAAGATAAACAGGCGCTGTTGATGTAAGAGTCTTACCTTCTCCGGTCCTCATCTCTGATATTCTTCCGCTGTGCAGTACATATCCGCCCATTATCTGGACATCAAAGTGCCTTTCCCCGAGCACCCTTTTTGCGGCTTCCCTTACGACGGCAAAAGATTCCGGAGCAAGCAACTCAAGGTCCTCTCCGTTCTCAACCCTCTGTTTAAAGGCTGCCGTTTTTGCCTTAAGATCATCGTCGCTAAGCCCCTTCACGGTCGGTTCAAGATCGTTGACCCTGTGGACAAAATCCCAAAGTCCCTTGACCACTCTGTCGTTCTTTGTACCTATCAGTTTTCTGAGAACGTAAGTAAGCATTTTTCTAACTCCATTTTTACTACGACAATGATAAGAGAATAATATGTTATGTGTTCACCATGTCAAACCATAAAAAAGAGCCTCTGGTCCAGGACCGGAGGCTCTTAAAATATGAACTTAATATAGTTCTTTATTCGTTAGTCTGAGCGGTCTTCTCAGGAGCAGGCGTATTTTCTTCCCTGGTACTTTCTTCTCTCTTTATCCTTGCTGCTTTTCCTGTAAGCTTCTTGAAGTAGGAAAGGTTCGCCCTTCTTACGGAACCCTTGTTTACCACTTCTATCTTGGATATCATCGGGCTGTGTACAGGATATATCCTTTCAACGCCTATACCGTCAGAGATCTTCCTTACTGTGAATGTAGTGGCAAGACCTGCATTATGCTTCTTTATGCATACGCCCTGGAAAGCCTGCAATCTTTGCTTTTCAGCGCCCTTTGCATCAATTTCCTTGATTATTGAGTGGACCTTTAAAGTATCACCCGATGAAAAATTTGGAACGTCCTGTCTTTTGAACTGTTCTGTCAATCTTCTAGCTCTATCCATAATACACAAACTCCTTGTAAAATCTAACTCGCAGGGACAGAGATTTATACTATCAGCACTGTAATTGCAAGCTTTTTTT
The DNA here is from genome assembly GCA_022710165.1 of Bdellovibrionales bacterium. GTDB lineage: Bacteria > Bdellovibrionota > JAFGOL01 > JAFGOL01 > JAFGOL01 > JAKLHL01. The sequence continues at coordinate 3,933 of JAKLHL010000116.1, forward strand.
GGATCTTGGGCCTACCGCCCTGTACAAGAGGCCTAAACCCTATCTGCCTGTATTTTTTGGGCTTTAGCCAGCATTTCCATGGCGTTTGAGACCGCCACCTTGTGGTTTTCCATACCAAGCATTCTAGTGACTTCGTTAAACCTTGCCTCTTTATCAAGACCGTCAACACGGACCACTGTCCTTCCGCCGTGCTCCTCTTTCCACACCTTAAGATGAGAGTTTGCAAAGACCGCGATCTGAGGAAGATGGGTTATTACTATAACCTGATGATTGGAAGATATGCCCTTTAAAAGGCCCCCGACCCTGAAGCCAATATCACCGCCGATGCCTGCATCGACCTCGTCAAAGATCTGTACACCATAACCATAGACTTCGTTAGTCGCTGACTGCACTGCAAGCATAAGTCTGGAGAGCTCTCCTCCCGAAGCGATCTTTGATATGGGCTTTGCTGTCTCGCCGGTGTTGGTAGAGATAAGGTATTCAACCCTATCGAGTCCGCATGGCCCAGGTTCAGCATCTTTGAATTCAACCTTGAAACCACCCTTGAACATCCCAAGACCGTCGAGGATGCTCTCTATCATAGAGGAAAGTTTTGAGCTGCCTTTTTTTCTGGAAGAAGAAAGCTCTTTTGCCTTTTTCATGTAATCATCTTTGAACTTTGATATTTCAGCCTCAATTCCATTTATCTTTGAATCAACGCTCTCAAGTCCTGAGAGTTCCTGTTCCATATCGCTAAGGGACTTTAATATCTCTTCAAGCGTGGCGCATGAGAACTTCTTCTTAAGTCTTTTAAGTTCTGAGAGCCTGGTCCTGTCTTCCTCTATCTGCGCCTCGTCAAAGTCATACTTCCTTGATATCCTTCCAGCCTCTTCACAGAGCTCGTCTATCTTAACCACTGTATCGTTTATAAGTTCCAACAACTTTTCTATCTCTGGCTCTGCGGTACTGCACCTTGAAAGTTCAGGCACCAGCCTGGAAAGTTTTTCTGAGGCTGAACCCTCACCCTGACTTGCACTGTCGCTAAGGCTGTAAAGGGCCTTCAATACCATGACGGAATGATCGGCTCTTGCCACCCTGTCCGTTAATTCCTGTTCCTCGCCGTCCTTGAAAGAGTGTTCCTTTATCTCTCCTATCTGATACTTAAGGTAGTCCGCCCTTTTTACGGCGTCCGCTTGTACTCTCCTAAGTTCCTCGAGCCTGCCTTCAAGTTCTTTCCAATCCCTGTAGACCTTCTCAAGTTCTGTGACCCTTGAATTATTGTTAAGGAAGCTGTCCAAAAGTTCTAGTTGGAAAGATGGCTCGAAAAGTTTTTGATGCTCGTGCTGGCTTAGTATGGAAACAAGACTTCCGACGGTCGATTCAAGATATGAAAGGTTGACTATCACACC